>JAUIEX010000001.1 GCA_030429725.1 Alphaproteobacteria bacterium | reverse complement strand
ACAAAGAAAACTCAACAAAAATAGGCATCAAGGCCAAACGCAAAAAAGCAGGATGGAACAACAAGTATCTAAAACAAATCATCGCAAAATAATCAAATGCAATCGCCATGGCCCGAAGGGCGAAGCGTGGTGGGCGATGAGAGACTCGAACTCCCGACATCTTCGGTGTAAACGAAGCGCTCTACCAACTGAGCTAATCGCCCGCTTTGCGCTGCCATGTGATGATAGCAACGGATCGGAAAGCGCGGTTTAACGTTCCTGAAGCAAAAAATCAAGCCTTAAGCTTTCGCGGCAATCAACTGGCCGTGTGTGGCGGATAATATGGGTTATGAAAAAACTGAGTGCGGCGGCAGTGCCTAGGCGATGCCGCTATCGCGGTTGTTGATTTCGTTTAGTTTTTCCTGGCTGATCGGAACACCGGAGCTTGACGGGTTATAAACATTCTGATCCGCATTATAGGCAACATTTTCCAATGTGGCGCCCTCCAGCCCGGCATTGAGGGTTTGTTCCTGCTGCGCGGTGACAGACAACCTGCCGGAAGTTGGTGATAAATTGAGGCTGAGATCATGATTGATGCCGCCTTCCGCATTGGGCACCAATGACATATTCTTGAACGGTTCAAGCATGGAAGCGCCATATTCAGCTTTAAGCTGACCGATAACATTCTCGAAGATGGCATCCTGCGTCATTTCTGGCCTCCCTGGCGGTGTGAGATATGGGGTTTCCTGCTCATGAACTCAGTGTAACAAAAAAGAATTAACATAAGGTTAAAGAATAACGATTTTTTGTACGCAAATGCAGAATCCGTAATGGCGTGATTTTGTTTGCGGATGTGGATGCGGCGGGGGTGCGTTGTGCGGATGCTTCTGTGGACAAAGATGGGCGACCTGCCCGTGGTGGCGGCTGGGCGCGGGGATAGGCGTTATCCTCTTTGGCACACGCCAGATTTCGCCAAAAAATTAAGGAAAAATAAAGATTGCTTGCTTTTTTGGCGTAGTTTCTATAGACTGTTAGAGTTTTCGTACCTCCGATTTTTTTAGCTGCCTTTTTGAGGGCGGTAAAAAGATTGGTGGTTTTTTGTTTGGTGGGGGGCTTGGGCTCAGCCCCCGCCACGCGATTTGGCCAGCAAGAGCCCCATCTGAATCAGATGTGCTGGCCATTTTTTACTTCCCCGAGGGGGGTGTGTGTTGAATGCTTCATGAGCTGTCTCCTTTTGAATTTGTGGGGAGACAGTTATACGCACACGCCCCTTGGGGATTATCTTCCCGGCGGGGGAGTGAGAATCTGTCTTATTCTTTGTTGACCTTTATGCTCATTCAGGCAGATTCCGCTCCCCTTCCGGGAAAAATCGTTCTTTTCAAAAAAAGCAGCGCTGAATATCCAAGGAATATCTTGGGCATTCGTGGCTGCGCTGCTTTTCCGGGAGCACCTTTTTTCGTGGCTTATTGGCGTAAGCAAAGCCCCCGGTTTTTTTTGAAATATATTGCCCATCTGCAAGGATGGGCTGAAGATATGATCAAGTTCTTTAAACAGGCTTGGGAGAGCCTGATTGATGCCATTGATTGGCTCAAGTGGCTCTCCCAAATCGCCATTGTCCTCTTTGTGGAGGGCGTCCTTTTCCTTTTGGAAAAGGACTGGCGATTCTTCCCAAAACGGGGAGAGCCAAAAGGGTAAAGTCATACCGTCAATAACATGACGGTATGACTTTACAAAAGCGCCCGAGCCGTCTTTACAAGATGGCTCCGGCGAAACCGGGCGGGTTTCCGCGCCGGCGTTGTGCACTGTTCCTGCCCTCACCTAACGCCCTTTGCGGCAATCGTTCTTTTCGGTGAGGTCGAACTTCTGGCGCAAGCCAGCCCTTCTGACGGGGTGATGTCAGTAAAACTTTTGAAAAACCAAAAAGCTGAAAAATGAGTAAGCTTTTTTATTGGTTTTTTGAAGGGTTAGTGGTGGTGCTCGGCTTTATTTTTGGGGGCTTTTCTCTTCTCTTTGGAGAGGGAAAGTCCTCATCATCCGAAATATCGGATGATGATGGGGTTAAGCTCAACCAGCAGCAAAAGGAAAATGGGGGGTGACTCCCTTTTTCCCGCCCTCATCATCGGTTTGATGGTGTGGGCGCTGCTGGTGGCAGGAATTACCATCGTCTATTTAATCTTTTGGTTCATTTCTACGAGCCAAAAAGAGAAATGGGCGGTGGTAAAGAATTCCTTTGCCGCGCAAATGGCCTATCTGCTCCTTCGTGGAGCAGGTAAAACACTGATCTTTATCGGATTGGTGTTGCTATTTGTGGGTTTCGGGATTCTCCTCCTGCTAACCCGCCCTTTCCAGCCCAGAACGGCTGGAGAGGATTACATCCCCTGATGACGGGGGCGTTTAAAGCACCCACCGGGTGCTGGTTGCGGACGTCAAACGCAGCGAAATTTGAGGCTCGTGGTTATGTTTCCACCCCTCCCCAGGTGACAGCGGGACGAAAAAACAACGAAAAGGATCATGAACCAAGCCCTAATCAGGCCGGTGAGTGATCCTTTTTTTATGGCTACATCTTCACATAGACATGCCGCCATGCTTTGCCTATAAGGGCAGCAGCGATGAATAACCGAACCTGTGGGGGGAGTGAGCAATGTCTGAAACCTATGATTTAGTAGTGATTGGTGGTGGCCCGGCGGGCTATGTGGGCGCCATTCGCGCCGCGCAGCTTGGCATGAAGGTGGCCTGTGTGGAAAAGCGCAAAACGCTGGGTGGCACCTGCCTGAATGAGGGCTGCATTCCTTCCAAGGCGCTGCTGCATTCTTCCGAGCATTATGAATTTGCCGGGCATGAGGCCAAAGATCATGGCATTTCCATTGATAAGCTGAAGCTGGATTTGAAAGCCATGCTGGGCCGGAAGGATAAGGTGGTTGGCGATTTGACCAAAGGGATTGACGGGTTGTTCGCGAAGAACAAGATCAAGCGCTATATCGGCCATGGCATTGTGATGGGCAAGGGTGAAGTGGCGGTGAAGCCGGAGGGCGGTAAAGGTTCCCCGGAATCCATCAAGGCGAAGAATATTCTGATCGCCACCGGCTCGGAAGTGATGCCGTTGCCGGGTGTGGAGATTGACGAAAAGCAGATCGTTTCCTCCACCGGCGCGCTGGAACTTCCCAAAGTGCCGAAGAAGCTGGCCGTGATTGGCGGCGGGGTGATTGGGCTGGAGCTTGGCAGCGTGTGGCGCCGGCTGGGTGCGGAAGTGACGGTGATTGAGTTCCTCGATAAAATTATCCCAGCCAATGACGGGGAAGTTTCCAAGCAGTTCCAGAAAGTTCTTGAAAAACAGGGCATTAACTTCAAGCTTGGCACGAAGGTGACGGGCGCGAAAAAGGGTAAAGACGGCGTGACGCTGACCATGGAACCGGCCAAGGGTGGTAAAGAAGAAAAGCTTAAAGCCGATGTGGTGCTGGTGTGCATTGGCCGCCGGCCTTACACGCAGAATCTTGGCTTAACCGAAGCAGGCGTGACGCTGAATGACCGTGGCCGCATTGTGGTGGATGAGCATTTCCGCACCAATGTGGAGGGTGTTTACGCCGTGGGCGATGTGATTGAAGGCCCAATGCTGGCACATAAGGCGGAGGAAGATGCCGTGGCGGCGGTGGAAATTATGGCCGGGCAGGCCGGGCATGTGGATTATAACTTAGTGCCGGGCGTGATCTATACCTTCCCGGAAGTGGCGATGGTGGGCAAAACCGAAGAGCAGCTGAAGGATGAAGCTGTGGACTATAATGCCGGTAAATTCCCGTTCATGGCCAACAGCCGGGCGCGTGCCACCGGGCAGACGGATGGGTTTGTGAAAGTGCTGGCGGATAAGAAATCCGATAAAGTGCTGGGCGTGCATATCATTGGCGCGCAGGCGGGCACGATGATTGCGGAGGCCGTGACGGCCATGGAATATGGCGCATCGGCGGAAGATATTGCCCGCACCTGCCATTCCCACCCGGATTTGAACGAATCCATCAAGGAAGCGGCGCTGGGCGTGGCCAAGCGCAGTATTCATATTTAAGGCAAGGGTTGAACGATGACAGATGCCACGCATATCACCTCCGTTATTGCGCGGGATGACCAGTTGATCAGCGGTTCTTCGGGTAAGTGGGAGCTGGTGATTGGGCTGGAAGTGCATGCGCAGGTTAGCAGCCAGAGCAAACTTTTTTCCGGTGCGGCAACGGAGTTTGGCAATGAGCCGAACAGTCAGGTTAGCCTGATTGATGCCGCCATGCCGGGCATGCTGCCGGTGCTGAATAAATTTTGTGTGGAACAGGCCGTGCGCACCGGGTTGGGCTTAAATGCGGTGATCAATCGCCGCTCCATTTTTGACCGGAAAAATTATTTTTACGCCGACCTGCCGCAGGGCTATCAGATTTCCCAGTTCTCAGACCCGATTGTGGGCGAGGGGGTTATCACACTGGATATGGCGGATGGCACCACGCAACATGTGGGTGTGGAGCGCATCCATCTGGAGCAGGATGCGGGCAAGTCTATTCATGACCAATCACCCGATTCCAGCTTTATTGACCTGAACCGCTCCGGCGTGGCGCTGATGGAGATTGTCAGCAAGCCGGATATGCGCTCCGCCGAAGAAGCGGGCGAATATATGAAGAAACTGCGCGCCATTCTGCGCTATCTTGGCACGTGTGACGGCGATATGGAAAAGGGTAATCTGCGCTGTGATGCGAATATTTCCGTGCGTAAACCCGGCGGGCCGCTTGGCACGCGCAATGAGATTAAGAACCTGAATTCCATCCGCAATATCATGCTGGCCATTGACCATGAAGCTAGACGGCAGATTGATCTGATTGAATCCGGCGGAGTGGTGGAGCAGGCCACGCGCCTGTTTGACACCAGCACCGGTGAAACCCGCGTGATGCGCAGCAAGGAAGATGCGCATGATTACCGCTATTTCCCGGACCCGGATTTGCTGCCGTTGGAGCTGGTGGAGGCAGAAATTGAACGTATCAAAGCCAGTTTGCCGGAACTTCCGGATGCAAAAAAAGCGCGTTATATCAAAGAACTTGGCTTAAAACCCTATGACGCGGCGGTGTTGGTTTCCGATCTGGCATCGGCCAATTTCTTTGAAGAAGTGGTTAAAGATGGTGCCGATGGCCAGCTGGCGGCCAACTGGGTGACGGCGGAGCTTTTTGGCCGCTTGAACAAAGAAGGCTTCACCATCAAAACATCACCCGTTTCCGCCGCGCAGATGAAGGGGCTGATTGCGCTGATTGCGGATGATACGATCTCCGGCAAGATCGCCAAAGATGTGCTGGATCTGATGTTTACCGAGGAATGCAAAGGGCAAACCGCCGAAGCCATTGTGGATACCAAAGGCCTGAAACAGGTGACGGATACGGGCGCAATTGAGGCGATGATCGATGACGTGCTGGCGGCCAATGCCGACAAGGTGGCGGAATATCGCGCGGGTAAGGATAAGTTGTTTGGTTTCTTCGTTGGGCAGGTGATGAAAGCCAGTCAGGGCAAAGCCAACCCAGCCGCCGTGAATGATATTCTGAAAGGAAAATTAGCGGGTTAACCCAGAGCGTTTTCGGCATATTTACGGCGCTATTCCTCTAGGTTGATTAGCTGGTTGTGCGCCGCCGGAGGTTCCGGCGCCACGTGGTTGGTTATCGCTTGAGGCGCTTTGCGCTAAATTAAAATCTTCTAAAATACGGTCAATTTTTTCTTTCGGCAAATAAGCGGCTTTTTGTTTGACAGCTTCACGGCCGAAGGCCTGCGCCACCTCTAAAATGCGTATGATGTCTTGTTCATCAAAGGTTTGGAAGGCGTTGCCTTGAATACTTTTTCCCACCATCAATGCATTGCGGGCGATGATGGCACCGGCGGCAAAATTATCCCCCGCGCCGACGGAAATTTCCTTTTCATAGGATTGGAGCGGCTCTTCTACCGGCACGCGGATATCCTTTTCGGCGGTGATGATGCAGGCGCCGTGACTGCCGCAGGAGATGACCGCCATGGGTTCCGCGCCGGATGGGTTTTCACCAAGCGCTGCTTTCTTTTCAGCTAAACGTGATTGAATTGCTTCAATGGCCTTATTAAGGCGTGGATCATGATTAAGAGGGTCGATGATGTTGCTATCCAGCCCACCGGCACGGGTGCGTTGTTCGGCATTTTCGGCGAACATCCGCATGGCCTCTTCTTCATTCATGGTCATCAGGCGGTTGCCTTGATAATCAATAATTTTATCAAACAGGGCACGCTGTTCATCGGTTTCCAACAGGCTTTCATTGGTGGGTGCGGAAAAGATAATATTTTGCTTTTGTTCGATAGCCTGATCCACCAGTTTTTCAAACAGACCCGGAAATTTGGCAAGATCACTGCCTTCCAGCATCAGGCAATCCAGCCCTGCCATGGCGGTAAGGATTTGTTTTTCCTGTTGCTCGGTTAGCGGATATTCCGGAACATTGCCTTTAAGAACAATCCGCCCGCCCTTGCCGGAAGGAATAACGATATTGGCGGGGATTTTCCCGTCAAAGTTTTCAGAAGGCGCAATGGTGATGCCCAATGATATCATCTTTTCCTGAATGAACTGCGTGGCATCTGCCGGGTCGTTACCCAATATGCCGCCAATGACGCCTGCAACTTTGTTGCCGCGTGCCAGCATCAGCGCGTTTGACTTATTAAACTGCGTGCCACCTAAGCGGCGGGTGATGATCCGGTCATTTTTTTCGGTGATTTCCTGATTTAACGCTTCAATAATGGTTTCCATCTCCTGAAAGCTGCCGGTGACTTTTTCTTTGTTATAGGTGCGCACCGTATGGCTGTTTTCATCAACAGCAAGTTTGTTTATTTCCCCGCCATTGATCAGCTTGGCCGTATCTTCAATGGAGAGCGTTTTTTTAGCACCCGTTTGGGCGCCAAGCCCGCCGGCAAATTCGGCAAAATGTTTCTGATAGCCAATCAGCTCTTTTAAAAGATCCGCACGCAGCTGAATCTGTGCCGGCATGCCGGTTTCCTGCGCGATGGCGCCATAGGCTGCCACCACCTTCTTCACTTCTTCGGGCTTAAAAATATCATCACTTTTGGCCAGTTGCGTCAGCTGGGCGGCAAAGTTGGCATAAGCGGGTGATTGTGCGGTGACGGTTGATAAGTCACGGATCAAATCCACCTGAAAATTTTTCAGCGCTTTAACAATGTCCCGCCCGGTGGGAACGATCAGATCAATATTGAAAAGGCCAAGCCCGCCATAGCGTTTTTTTCCATCGGTTAATGGCGTGTTGGGCATGTTGCTTCCTTTTGGTTTGCGTTGCGTGGTCAGTATATTCAGAGATTCCTAATGTAAGGTTAAGCATTGCAACAAAAAGAGGCGGAACTGCAACGAGATGCTGCCGGGTGTGTTGCTTGTGCAAGGCGATGTTTTGGAGTATAGTTCTTTTCCTGAGAGTGGGTTGCTGGAAGATGCGTGAGGCATTCAATTTCCTTGGGGCTATGATCTCGTGATCGGGAGTTGCCGCTGGCTAGACCCTGGTTTGGTTACTGTGACACCCACCTTAATATAAAGGCTTCATGAGGAATGAACACAGCCCACGGTTTTCCGGTCCACTCTCTACTTTTTCTTAGTTTTCAATGATTGATGTGCCGAAAGCGGTGGCGTTTTCTAGTTGCTTTTCCGGCGCATTGCTGCGGCTGTGCCAGTAAAAATGGCCTTGATAGCGCATGTCCAGATAATCGGAGGTGGCGCGGAAAGGCTCCGTGAAACCGGGCGGGATTTCCGCCCCAGCGCCGCAGGCCAGCAGGAAAGTCTGCCGCCCGGCAAGTGCGCGGCCAAGCGGTTTCTGGATGGTGATGAGGTCGGTAAAGCGGTCAAAAAAGTTTTTCATGATGCCGCTCATGGCATACCAGTAAACCGGGGTGGCGAAGAGGATGGTGCGCGCTTCCGCCATTTGCTGGGCAATTGAAAGAAAATCATCGCCCTGATTCCGGTGGGTGTAATCATAAGGTTCAATATGGTGGGATGCCAGATTGATGGTGATGTGCGGATGCGCGGTCAGGGAGCTTCCGAAGCAGGCATCCAGCGCGGCTTGCGTATCGCCCTTTTGATGGCGGGCGCTGCCATTGAGGATCAGCAGGCGGCTCATGCTTTGGCGGCTTCTTCGCCTGCCTCCATAATGGCGGTGAAGCTGCCTGCCTCCAGACTGGCGCCGCCTACCAACACACCATCCACGCCGGGAAGCTGCATGATTTCTCTGGCATTATCCGGCTTGACCGAGCCGCCATAAAGCACCGGGATAGTGCCGGCTTGCGGGCGGTTTTTCGCCAGCCAGTGATGGATTGTTTCATGGATGGCGGTGATCTCCTCCGGCGTGGGAACTTTGCCGGTGCCAATCGCCCAGACCGGCTCATAAGCCAGAATGAAGCGCTCCGGCGGTAATTTTTTGGGCAGGCTTTCTTCCAGCTGGGTGGTGATGGTGGCTTCCGTCTGTCCACGGTCATATTCGGCCTCGGTTTCGCCGATGCAGAGGATGGGAATAAGCTGATGGCGCAGCGCGGCCTGTGCTTTTTTGCAGACATCCTGATTGCTTTCATGCTGATATTGCCGCCGCTCCGAATGGCCGACAATCACATGCGTGGCGCCGAGCGAAGCCAGCAATTGCGCGGAAAGATTGCCGGTGAACGCGCCTTCATCTTCCATGTGGCAATCCTGCGCGCCCAGCCCAAGACGATCCTGAATATCGCATTCCAGCATGGGGATAAGAGCCGCCGGCGGGCAGATGATGACATGCATTCCGGCGGCACGATGCATGACGATATGGGCGATAAGATCCTGCGCCATGGCCAGATTGCCATACATTTTCCAGTTTCCGGCGATGATCTTACGACGCATAACATCCCTTTATCTATGGGTTCGGTGAAGGCACAAAATTGTGCATGATGATGGCTGGTTTAACACATTTTTACTTTGCCTGTCACCTCTTGCGGTGAAGATGGGGGATGGCTGCGGTGATGCTTGCGGGGAGGCGGGCTTCGCTTTATGGTGCAGGCGAACAAATGCCAAAAATGGGGATCATTATGCTGAAACAGGCAAGCTCGTTATTCATGAAACTGGCCGTGATGGTGATGATTGGGCTGCTGGTGCTGAGCTTTGCCCTGCTGGATCTGGGTGGCGTGGTTTCCAACAGCGGGGAGCCGCCGGCAGTGACGGTGGCCGGCGAAAAAATCCCGCAGCGTGTGGTAAACCAGCTGGCGGCGAATGAGGCTTTCCGCCTGCAGCAAATGCTTGGAACGGCGCCGGATGCGCAACTTCAGGAGCTGATTGGGATTCGCGTGCGTGAGCAGTTGGTGAACCAAAAGCTGGTGGATATTGGTTTTGAGGAGCTTGGTTTGGAGCTTTCTGAGGCCTATCTGGCCAAAAAAGTGGTCAGCAACCCGGAATTTCAGGAAAAAGATGCTGAAACGGGTCTGGCCTCCTTCAGTCCGGTTCTGTTTCAGCAGCGCTTGCGGGGGATGGGCATGACGGAGGCGGACTATTTTGACTCTCTGGCGCGGGAGGCCGTGATTGGTGAATTTATTGCCGCGCTGGGGGAAATGCCGCCCTTTGGCGAAGGGGCATACCGCCTGTTTAATGCCGAAAGGAATGAGGCGCGTGCGGCGCAGATTATAAGCATTGATGCGGATTTTAAACTTTCAGATAAAACGCCAACCGAAGCGGAGCTGATTGATTATTATCAGCAGCACCGTCAGGAATTTGACCTGCCGGAGATGCGATCTGCCGTGGCATTGCTGATTGATAAAACGGCGCTGGCGGATGAGCTTGTGCCATCGGACGAAATTTTAAAGCATGAATTTGAGCGGCAAAAAGAGGCGCTTTCCGTGCCTGAGATGCGGAGTCTGACGCGTTTTCTTGCCGCTGATGAGGCGCAGGCGCAGGCCATTAAAAAAGCTTTGGAGGCCGGGGAGGCCACGGCGGATATTGCCAAAAAATATGCCATTGATGTGAGTAGTCTGGATTATGGCACAACCTCCAGGGGCGATCTGCTGGCAACGGGTATGGTGGATCAGGCCTGGGTGGATGCGCTGTTCGACCTGCCGGAAAATGCCGTGGCGCAGCCGGTGGAAACAACATTCGGCTGGCAGGTTTTTGTTCCGGTGAAGAAAATGGCGCGTGTGGAAGCAAAGTTTGCGGATGTGAAAGAACAGCTGGCGAAGGACTGGGCCGCTAACCAGCTCAATGAATTGCTCTATCAGCTGACGGTGCAGGTGGAAGATGCGGTGGCGGCCGGTCAGGCATTGGAAGAGATTGCTGAGGCTTACCATTTGACGCTGAAGGCGGTTCAGGATGTTACGGCGGAAAGTGAGTTGCCTGTGGCGTTGCAGGAGATTGACGGCATTCAACAGGAGCTTTTTGCGCTGCCGGAGGGTGGGGCTTCCATGCTGCTGAGTTCAGCGGATGGTACATCCTATGCGGTGCTGCGTGTGGATGCGGTGCAGCCATCGCGCAGCCGGGCGCTGGACGAGGTGAAAGGGCAGGTGGCCAAGCGCTGGAAGGAGGCTTCCCGTCAGCAGCGCCGCCGCGAAAAAATAACCGAACTTCGGGACGCGCTGGCGGCAGAGAAAACATCTCCGGCTACGGTGCTGATGCGGGCGAAAGCCATGAATGCCAATGCCTACCCCATGCCGCCGGTCAAACGTGTGGCGATGGATCAGTCTGAGCTTCCGGCGGCCATGCTGAAAGAGCTTTTTGGGCTTAAGTCGCATCAGTTGACGAAGGTTCATGCGCTGGCCGACGGTGCGTTTGGGTTTGCGCAGCTGGTGGACATAACCCCGGCGGCGATGGAAGAAATTGACGAGGTGAAGACAGAATTTACCTCCGCATGGCAGGAAGAAGTTCTGGGGATGTATCTTGCTTATCTGCGTCAGCAATACCCAGTAAAATATCATGGTGCGGCACGGTCATTTTAATGGCACAAACTTATCCTGAACTAGCGGCTTTTAAGGACGAATATCAGGCGGGCAGGCCGCAGCTGGTGTGGCAGGAATATTTGACGGATCTGGAAACGCCGGTTTCCGCCTTGTTGAAATTGCAGCATATCAGCCCCTATCATTTGCTCTATGAATCGGTGGAAGGCGGGGAGACGCGTGGCCGTTATTCCATCATTGCCCTCAAGCCGGATCTGCTATGGCAGTGCGAAGGTGGAATTGCCGGCATGGCGGAATTTTCCGATGGGGAATTGCCGGAACATCCGCGCTTGCAGCGCCAGAAGGAGACGGTGTTTGAAAGTTTGCGCGCGGCCTGGAAAGCGTCGCAGATTGATGTTCCCGCCGCCTTGCCGCCAATGGCCAGCGGGCTGTTTGGATTTATGGGCTACGGTATGGTGGGGCAGATGGAGCGACTGCCGCAGAACAACCCGGATACGCTGGGGCTGCCCGATAGCGTGTATTTTCGGCCAACCATCACGGTGATTTTTGATGCGGTGAAGGATGTGGCATTTATCAGCACGCCGGTGTGGCCAAGAGAAGATGTGGATGCGGACGCGGCTTACCGTGCGGCGGTGCAGCGGATTGAGGCCACGCTGGAGCAGTTAAATGCACCGCTGAAGCGGTCGATTCTGGCGCGTTATTACGGTGACGATGCGGCGCGTGATCTGCCGTTTAAAAGCCATATCAGCAAGGCGGATTATTGCGCGATGGTGGAAAAGGCGAAGGAATATATTCTGGCCGGTGATATTTTTCAGATTGTGCCCAGCCGCCGTTTGACGGCGGAATTTACGCTGCCGCCGGTAAGTTTATACCGTGCATTGCGCCATCTGAATCCTTCCCCTTATTTATTCTATATCCATTTGAAGGATTTTGCGCTGGTGGGTTCCAGCCCTGAAATTCTGGTGAAGGTTGCCAATGGCGAGGTGACGGTGCGCCCGATTGCCGGAACACGTAAACGCGGCCAGACGAAAGCGGAAGATGATGCGCTGGCGGAGGAGCTTTTGCTGGATCACAAAGAGCTGGCGGAGCATTTGATGCTGCTGGATCTGGGGCGCAATGATGTGGGGCGCGTGGCCGAAGGTGGCAGTGTGGCAGTGACGGAGCAGATGTTTATTGAGCGCTATTCCCATGTGATGCATATTGTTTCGAATGTGACCGGGCGGCTGCGAAAGGATAAAGATGCGCTGGACGCGCTGATTGCGGGTTTTCCTGCCGGCACCACCAGCGGTGCGCCGAAAATTCGTGCCATGGAAATTATTGATGAGCTGGAAAAAGAGGCGCGGAGTTTTTATAGCGGCACGGTGGGCTATCTGGGGGCGAATGGCGAGATGGATACCTGCATTGCGCTGCGCACGGGCGCGGTGAAAGACGGTGTTTTGGCGATTCAGGCCGGTGGCGGCGTGGTGGCGGATAGCGACCCGGAAGCCGAATTTCAGGAGACGGAAAACAAGGCCGGGGCGCTGATGGCGGCCGCACGGCATGCTGTGAGGTTTGTTTGATGCGGGTGTTGCTGGCGGTTGTTATGTTATTGGCAAGCCAGTTTGTTATGGCTGAAGATAACGTGGCATCCTGTGATGTGCAGCAGCGGGCGATTGAAGCAAAGATCAAAGCCCTGAATGTATGTTGGGAGGATATGGAGTGTGTTTCGGTCGATTTTGGCTGTCCGTTCCAGAAATTTGCCTGCGGTAAATTTTATGTCAGTCAGGATATGTTAGCGGAAGATGATGAGATTAAGCCCATGATTGAGCGTTATAAAACGGCGTGTATTCAGAAAGATGAGGCGCTTCTTGGGCAATGCCGCATGTTGAATAAAGAAATTTTAAAGGCGGATTGTCCGGTGGAAAAACTCAAATGTGTCAGCGGGCGCTGCCTGAACCAATCGCAAGTGCTGTATCAGCATAAATATTTCTAACTGAGGAGCGTGCAACGTGACGGATAAGAAGCGGATTGTGGCGGTGCTTGGCACGCGGCCGGAAGTGATTAAATTTATTACCCTGCTCGTAGCATTGCGTGACCATCCGGCGGTGGAATTAACGCTGGTTTCCACCGGCCAGCATCGGGAGATGGTGCAGCAGATGCTGGCGCTAAGTGGCATGAAACCGGATGTGGATCTGGATATTATGCGGCCGAACCAGTCATTGGAAGATATTGCGATGGCGGTGATGGCGCAATTGCCTGCGGTGCTGAAAGAAACGCGGCCGGATGTGCTTTTGGTGCAGGGGGATACGTCCACCGGCATGGCGGCCGCACTCTGTGCGTTTTATCAGAAGATTCCGGTGGGACATATTGAGGCGGGTTTGCGTAGCGGGGATATGTATGCGCCCTTTCCGGAGGAGGTGAACCGCAGAATTATCAGCAGCATCGCCGCTTATCACTTTACACCGACAGATGCGGCCAGTGAAAATTTACGGCAGGAAAATATTCCCGGGGAAGCCATTATTCAAACCGGAAATACGGTCATTGATGCGCTGCATTATTACTCGGATTTGTTGCAGCAGGATGAGGCATTGCGTACGGAAATGGCGGAGCGCTTCGATTTTCTGGATGATACAAAGCGCCTTGTGCTGGTGACAACCCATCGCCGGGAGAATCAGGATGGCGGCATTGAGGCGATTTGTCAGGCCATTAAAATATTGGTGGCGCAGCATGATGATATTGAGGTGGTGCTGCCGGTGCATCCAAATCCGAATGTTAAAATTCCGGTGGAAAAGATTTTATCGGATGTAGCGCGGGTGCATTTGATTGCGCCACAGGATTATCTGCCTTTTGTGACGTTGTTGAACCGTGCATTTCTGATTATTTCCGATTCCGGGGGGGTGCAGGAAGAGGGGCCTTCCCTGCGCAAGCCGGTGCTGGTGATGCGTGAAACAACGGAGCGCCCGGAAGGGGTGACCGCCGGTGTGGCGCGTCTTGTGGGAACAAATCAGCAAAAAATCATTGCGGAAGCTTCACGCCTGCTGAATGATAAAACCGCCTATCAGGCAATGACAAATGCGCCGGATTTATACGGTGACGGCAAGGCCACGGCGCGTATTATAGAAGCATTATTGTAAGGTTTCAGGTGCGCTGGCATAAATATCACAACTCTCGTTTTAGGTGTAAATTCACTATTATGTGTTAAGTTTTTCTTTTACAATACAGGAAAAATCCGCCAATACTGACCTGAATTTAGACAAATTTAATGAGTTGTGGTATGCTCATAGAAAGTTAAGAATGCTGAGGGAGGCATAAGTAATGAAATATTCGAATAAAAAAGAGAGTGGTTTTACACTGGTGGAACTTTCGATCGTGCTGGTGATTATCGGCCTGATTGTGAGTGGTGTTCTGGTTGGGCAGGATTTGATTGCTCAAGCGCGTTTGCGTTCTCAGATTACCCAGATTGGGCAGTTTGATGCTGCGGCCAATGCATTTTATACTAAATATGACTCTTACCCCGGTGATCTTCCATCTCCGCTCAGCTATGGCCTTGTGGTTGCTGATCCAACGGGTGCGGGTTCAACCGGTAATGGTTTGATTGAAGGTGAAATGGCTAACGGTGCTGCGATTGAAGAAGCAGAAATTGCATTTGAAACGCTTTCCGGTGCCGGCATGATTCCCGGTTCACTTGCTGCGGATGAATTCCCGCTGACAAAAATGAATGTGGGCAATATTGGTGTTTTCAACCTGAACTCTAAAAACTATTGGGCGATTGGTACGGATAGCACAACAGCGTCAACATGGTCCGCTGGTTTCAGTTCATTCGATGCGTGGAGCATTGATACCAAGATTGATGACGGTGTGTATAATGATGGTATCGTGCTTGCTGCGCAAACTGCAGGAACAACCATTCAGGCTTCCGGTCTGGGTACGGTAACCGCGCACGCAACCAACCCTGTTTGTGTGGACTCCGATGATGCCAACTATGCGGTGCGTTACGATGATAATGCGCAATGCCCGCTGGCGAAGCTGATGAACTAAGCTTAGCTTAAGGTTTAAGTTAAAAAGGCTGCCTTCGGGCGGCCTTTTTTTATGTGTCTTAAGGCATAATTTTTCATGCTTTGGGCGGTCGGGAAATCCGGAAAAAAGAGCGTGAAAAAATAATAAGCTGAAATCGCACCATTTTTTTGCTATACTCATCCATAGAGAGAAGAGAAATGGTGGAAATTATAAGCTATAACCCGGCGGGTGTGGTGGATAGGTTGCGTGGCCGTGGCGTCAGCGCCAGTCCCGGTTTACCTGATGGCGCGGAACCGAAAGTTTCCGCCGCTTCCCGCCAGCGTGCCCTTCAGGGTGATCCGACACTTTCTTTTGAAACACAGCAGGCCGTGGCGCGTGGCGCACAGCCGCCGGTGCTGTTAACACCAAAAGAACCGCCTGCCACCGCATCGGAAATCACGAATAATGAAGGGGCGGACTTAGCATCCGCACCGCAGCAAGCTGCGCCTGCCAGGCCCTTATCCTCCACGCCCGCCGCCAGCACGCCCGCCGCCATTACATTGGGAGCCGGCGCTACCCAGGCTGGGCAGAATTCAGGTGGTTTAGGCCAAAATATTGATATTTCCGTGTAGTTACATGCCAGCTATGGCATAAAGAATTGATGGCAAAAAAGCTGCGCGTTTTAATGATAGGAACCAGTCCGGCAGGGCGTGGTGGCGTGGCAACCTTAGCGCAGATGATGCTGCAGGAAGGGCATGCCGACATAACCATAGATTATCTTGCCAGCCACCAATCCGGCGGGCGGGTACGCGCGGGATTGTGCTTTCTTAAGGCATGGCTGGTGCTGCCATTTCTGCTGTGGCGGGTGCATCTGGTGCATCTCCATCTTTCCAAGGAAGGCAGCTGCTGGCGAAAATATCTGCTTTTGCATTGGGTCTGGCTGTTTTCCAAGCCATATCTTCTGCATTGCCATAGCGGTGGCTTTGCGGATTTTTATACGAGCCTGCCATCTCAGAAGCGGGAAAAGATCAACGGAATGTTTGCCAAAGCAGCGGGCGTGATGACAGTTTCCCGGCACTGGAAGGATTATTATCTGCGGCAGTTCCACCTGCTGCCGGAGCGGGTGAAAGTGCTGCGTAATATGGTGCGCCCGGCGCTTCCTGTTGCGCGGAATAACACACAACCGCAGCCCTATTTGCTCTATCTGGGGCTGATTCATGCCACGAAGGGAGCGTTTGATTTGCTGGATGCCTATTCACTTTTGCCGGCATCAACATGCCCGGATTTAGTGCTGGCAGGCAATGGTAATATTGATGAGGCGAAGGCCTATGCGCAAAAGCTTGGCGTGGCGGAGAAGGTGCATTTTTCCGGATGGGTGGCAGGGGAAGAGAAGGCAGCGCTGCTGGCCGGTGCCACGGCCTTATGCCTGCCAAGCCATGCGGAGGCCGGTGTGCCCTTTGTGGTGATGGAAGCGCTGGCGGCCGGTGTGCCTGTGGTGGTGAGTGACGTGACCGGCATGCGGGAGCTTCTAACGGACGGGGATAATGCCCTGCTGGTGCCGGTGAGTGATTCAAAAGCGCTGGCAGGCAGATTAACGGCACTACTTGAGGATGAGGCAAAGCAGCAGCATCTGCGCCTGCGCGGCAAGCAGTTGGTGCAGCAACACAGCCCGGATATGTACATGCATCAGCTGGTGGCGTTTTATCGGCAGCTACTCGCTTAAATTATATGGCGACACAGCTTAGCGGGCATCAAAATCAATGCGCGGGTCAACCAGCCGGTAAGTAAGATCAGTCAGCAGGGTGGTCAGAATGCCGATGAAAGAAAAGATATAGAGCGTGCCGAACATGACGGGATAATCCCGCGCGATGACGGCCTCAAAGCCGAGCAGACCAAGGCCATCGAGCGAAAAAATAACCTCAATCAGCAGTGATCCGGTAAAAAAGGCTCCCAAAAAAGCAGCCGGAAAACCGGCAATAACAATCAGCAGGGCATTGCGAAATATATGCCGGTAAAGCACCTGCTTTTCGGTGCAGCCTTTGGCGCGTGCGGTCAGAACATATTGCTTGTTAATTTCTTCGATGAAGCTGTTTTTGGTCAGCATGGTGAGGGTGGCAAACCCGCCCACCACCATGGCCAGCACCGGCAATGTGATATGCCAGAAATAATCTGTGATCCTGGCTGCCCATGGCAATTGATCCCAATTATCTGAAGTGAGGCCGCGCAGGGGGAAGAGATCAAACACGCTGCCTCCTGCAAAGAGAACAACCATTAAAATAGCGAAGAGGAAGCTGGGAATGGCATAGCCGATGATGATGACCATGCTGCTCCAGAAATCAAAGCGCCCGCCATCGCGGATGGATTTGGCAATGCCCAGCGGGATGGAGATCAGATAGATGATGAGCGTGCTCCAGATGCCAAGGGAGAGGGATACGGGCATTTTTTCCATCACCAGATCCAGCACGGGAACGTCACGATAGAAACTTTCACCAAAATCCATGGAGGCGTAATCTTTGAGCATTTCCCAGAAGCGTTCATGGGCGGGTTTGTTAAAACCATACATGGCTTCAATTTCTTTAATAATTTCCGGCGGCAGCCCTTGTGCGCCGCGATAATGGCTTTCTTTTGATTCGTAGGAAAGGATGGGTGCATTGGTGAGAGGTTGTGCGCCGCCGCTAAACTCAGAGCCACTGCCGGAGATGCGTGCCGTGCTATCCATATTCAAGCCGGAAAGCTTGGCAAGTGTTTGTTCAACAGGCCCGCCGGGCGCGGCCTGCACGATCAGAAAATTAATGAACATAATGCCAAGCAGGGTTGGAATAACCAAGGCAAGGCGAATCAGGATATAACGTGCCATATGAGGTGAATCAGGATTCCTGAGCTTCGCCGATCATCAGTTGATAGCGGCGTTCTTTTTCCAGCTGTTTACCGCTGATAAATTGCGCCAGCCGGCGCGCACGTTTGCGGTTGGCATGGTAAATGATGAAGCGCCCCTGCTTTTCCGCAATGGCCAGCTCCGCGGTTTTTAACTGTGAGAGATGAAAGGAAAGGGTGGTCATCGGCACGCCGAGCTTTTCTGCAATTTCCCCTGCGGCAAGGCCATTTTCTTCCTCCAGAAGCAGCAGGAAAACCGCCAGACGGGATTCCTGTGCAAGTGCAGAAAGGGCAGCGAGGGCTTTTCTTGGGCGCATAACTCTCCTTCCGGCTAAGGATTTCTTCAATAGATTAAGGGATAACGAAACAAAACCCATAACGCAAGGCAGCTGATATTTCGGTGAAGTGCGTGAAAGACTGGCATTGCATCGGCCATGAGTCAGTCTATCCGCGTGAGCCGGGTTTTTTGGTATTTCTCTTGGCATTTGGGGAAAGTTGGGCTTATAAAGACGGCTGTTGCGCATGTGGTGGAATTGGTAGACACGCTAGATTTAGGTTCTAGTGCCGCGAGGTGTGGGGGTTCAAGTCCCTCCATGCGCACCATTTGGAAGCTGCTATGCCGGCAACCGGAGAAATGAGATAACGAAAGGGAGCATGCATCATGCAGGTGAAACAAACTAAAAGTGAAAACTTAAAACGCGAATATACGATCATTGTCCCTGCGGCGAGTGTGGAAAAACAACGCGATGCCAAGCTCAAAGAAATCGGTAAAACGGTAAAAATGCCGGGTTTCCGTCCGGGCAAAGTGCCGATGGATCTGGTTAAGAAGCAGCATGGCACGCGTGTGATGGGTGAAGTGCTGGAGGAAGCGGTGAAATCTTCATCTTCCGAAGCCATTGCCAAAGAAGGGCTGCGCCCGGCACACCAGCCTAAAATGGAAGTGATCTCCTTTGAAGATGGTAAAGACCTTGAATATAAAATGGAAATTGAAGTGCTGCCGGACGTGCCGGAGGTAAAATTCCAGTCCTACACGGTGGAAAAGCCGGTGGTGGAAGTGGAAGATGCTGAAATTGATAAGGCGCTGAAAAAGCTGGCGGAGCAATCCAGGCATTTCCATACGAAAGAAGGGAAATCCGTGAAAGGTGATGCCGTTATCATTGATTTTGAAGGTTTTGTGGATGATGTGGCCTTTGACGGCGGCAAGGCGGAAGGCCACCAGCTGGAGCTGGGAAGCAACAGCTTTATTCCGGGTTTTGAGGATCAGCTGATTGGTGTGAAAGCCGGTGATGCTGTGGATGTTAATGTACAATTCCCGAAAGATTATGGCTCAGAAAATCTGGCCGGGAAAGATGCGTTATTCAAAGTGAAAGTGCATGAGGTGCAAGCGCCGCACGCTATGGAAAAGGCGGATGACCATCTGGCGGAAACGCTTGGTTTTGAAGACCTGACAAAGCTGCGTGACGCGGTGAAAGCGCAGATTGAAAAGGAAGTGCAGGAAACCATCCATGCCTATGCCAAGAAAGATCTGTTCGATAAGCTGGATCAGGAAATTAACTTTGACCTGCCGGAAACATTGGTCAAGCAGGAGTTTGACAGCATCTGGAGGCGTGTGGAAGAAGGCATGAAGGCCAATCCTGACGCAGAGGAATTTGCAGCCGGTGAAAAGGCATTGAAGCAAGAATATCAGGAAATGTCCAAGCGCCGTGTGAAGCTGGGCATTTTGCTGGCTGAAGTTGGTAACCGTGAAAAAATTGAAATTTCTCAGGAAGAAATCATGCAGGCGCTGATTCGCGAAGCATCCCAGTATCGCGGGCAAGAAAAGCAAGTTTTTGATTTCTATCGCAATAATCCGAAATATATGGAAGCGCTTAAAGGTCCTCTCATGGAAGATAAGGTGGTGGATTTTGCGTTGAATCAGGTAAAAATCACTGAAAAGAAGATGAGCATGGATGCGCTGCGGACATTAGGTGAGGCAGAGGCGCAACAGGGTAAAAAAGCCACTGAAGGCAAGAAAAGTTCTTCTAAATCAAAGGCTAAAAACACCGATGATGCCAAAAAAACAGACACGAAGAAATCAACATCAAAGCAAAAAAAGTCTGATGATTAAATGATCCCTTGCGGGGGCTGATTCCCGGTCTTAGTTTAAATTTGGATAATAACATCAGGAGAGCCTGTAATGGTGAGCATGGCATCAAGTGAAGCCTCGGAAATTGTGAATGAGCAGATGAGCGGTCTTGTGCCGATGGTGATTGAGCAGACGGGGCGTGGTGAGCGTTCGTTTGATATCTATTCCCGCTTGCTGAAGGAACGCATTATTTTCGTAAATGGCCCGGTGAATGATGGCATGTCATCCCTGACGGTGGCGCAGCTGTTGTTTCTGGAATCTGAAAACCCGGATAAGGATATCTATATGTATATCAATTCTCCGGGCGGCGTGGTGACCTCCGGTCTGGCGATGTATGATACGATGCAATATATCAAGCCGGATGTGTGCACGCTGTGCCTTGGCCAAGCCTGCTCGATGGGGTCATTATTGCTGACGGCCGGTGCGGAAGGCAAGCGTTTCTCGCTGCCAAATTCACGGATTATGATTCACCAGCCATCGGGCGGGTATCAGGGGCAGGCCACGGATATTGAAATTCACACCAAGGAAATTTTGGAGCTGAAAAAGCGCCTGAATCAGATTTATGTGAAACATACCGGCAAGAAACTGGCTGAGATTGAAAAGAACATGGAGCGTGATAATTTCATGAGCCCTGAAAAGGCAAAAGAATTTGGCCTGATAGACCAGATTGTTAACAGCCGTGAAGATGTTGTTCCGGCAAGTAAGAAATAAGGGATGATGCATGTCTGACGATAGCAAAGATAACGATACCGGCGATAGCGGCAGCACGCTTTATTGTTCCTTCTGCGGTAAAAGCCAGCATGAGGTAAAGAAGCTGATCGCCGGCCCAACGGTGTTCATCTGTAATGAATGCGTTGAGCTGTGCGTGGATATTATTAAGGAAGAGAATAAATCCCCACTGCCGGTGGATGGTGATGGCGGCATCCCCAAGCCACAGGCCATTTGTGATGTGCTGGATGATTATGTGATCGGTCAGCGTGATGCGAAGCGTGTGCTTTCCGTGGCGGTGCATAACCATTATAAGCGTGTGGAACATATGGAAAAGGGCGGTGATCCTGAGATTGCCAAATCCAATATTCTTCTGCTGGGGCCAACAGGTTGCGGTAAAACATTACTGGCGCAGACACTGGCACGTATTCTGGATGTGCCTTTCACCATGGCCGATGCCACTACCCTGACAGAAGCCGGTTATGTGGGTGAGGATGTGGAAAATATTATTCTTCGCCTGCTTCAGGCGGCGGATTATAATGTGGAACGTGCGCAGCGCGGCATTGTTTATATTGATGAAGTGGATAAGATTTCACGCAAATCCGAGAATCCATCCATCACGCGGGATGTTTCCGGTGAGGGTGTGCAGCAGGCATTGCTGAAAATTATGGAAGGCACGGTGGCTTCCGTGCCACCGCAGGGTGGGCGTAAACATCCGCAGCAGGAATTCCTTCAGGTGGATACGTCCGGTATCCTGTTTATTCTGGGCGGTGCTTTTGCCGGGCTGGAAAAAGTTATTGGCAAACGGGTGCATGGTGGTTCCATTGGTTTTGGTGCAACGGTGAAGAATCAGGAAACGATTCGTATTGGTGACGCGCTTAAAGATATGGAGCCGGACGATCTGGTGAAATATGGTCTGATTCCTGAATTTGTTGGCCGCTTGCCGGTGATGGCAAAGCTGGAAGATCTGGATGAAGATGCGCTGGTGCAGATATTGACGGAGCCGAAAAATGCGCTGGTCAAACAATATGCCAAGCTTTTTGAAATGGAAGATGTGGAATTGATCTTTACGGATGATGCACTGCGCGCCATTGCCAAAAAAGCAATTGAGCGTAAGACGGGTGCGCGTGGTTTACGTGCGATTATGGAAGAGGCATTGATGGAATTGATGTATGACATTCCTGGTCGTGAGGATGTGGCAAAAGTGGCGATCACGGCGGAAGTGATCAATGGTGAAGGCCAGCCAAAAATCACAAAACTATCCAATAAAAAACCTGCGAAAGCTCCAGCTGAAAAGAAAAAGCCGGCCAATAAGAAGAGTTCCTCTTAAGTTCTCTTATTCTTCGGTGGCAGTGTGTTGTGACATCTGGTCTGTTGTGACGATGCGCCCCTTGTATTTTATGCAGATCAGGCTTAACTAAATGCTATGACACAGAAAGTTTTCCCCGTCCTTCCGCTTCGCGATATTGTTATTTTCCCCGGCATGGTGGTGCCGCTCTTTGTGGGCAGAGAAAAATCCATCAACGCGCTGGAGCAGGTGGTGGATCATGAGGGGCAGATGCTTCTGGTGGCACAAAAAGATGCCTCTCAGGATGATCCTGAAATCAAAGATGTGTATGAAGTGGGTGTGCTGGCCAGCATCCTGCAAATGCTTCGCCTTCCCGACGGTACGGTGAAGGTGCTTGTTGAGGCTTCCTCACGCGTGCGCGTGGTCGATTATGGCGATAATGATCGCTATTTTGAGGCAAGTGTTCGTTCCTTTGATGAGACGATCAAGCAGAAGGAAGAAGTGGTGGCGCTTTCACGCTCCATTCTGGAAGCGTTTGAACGTTATATGAAGCTGAATAAGAAAATTCCGGGTGAACTGATTGATACGCTCAAACAAACGGAGAGCGCGGCTAAGCTGTCGAATATTGTTGCATCCAACCTTAACCTGAAGATTGTTGAAAAGCAGGCCATTCTGGAAATGCCAACGGTGGATGACCAGCTGGTGCATATTCTGGAAGTGCTGGAACAGGAAATTGGCGTGGTGGCCACGGAGAAAAAAATCCGCTCCCGCGTGCGCCAACAAATGGAAAAAAGCCAGCGCGAATATTATCTCAATGAGCAGATGAAGGCCATTCAGAAAGAACTTGGCGAACAGGAATCGGATAATGAGTTTCAGGAGATTGAGAAAAGAATTGCTGAAACCAAGCTGAGTAAAGATGCCAGAGAGAAGGCGGAATCGGAGTTCAAAAAACTAAAGATGATGAGTCCTATGTCTGCTGAGGCAACGGTGGTAAGGAATTATCTGGACTGGGTGCTGGACATTCCCTGGCAGCAGCGAACGCGCCTGCTGAAGGATGTTAATAAGGCGCAGGAAGTGCTGGATAAGCAGCATTATGGTCTGGATAAAGTGAAAGAGCGGATCATTGAATATTTAGCTGTTCAGCAGCGTACTAACTCACTCAAAGGGCCGATATTGTGCCTTGTGGGGCCGCCGGGTGTGGGCAAAACATCGCTGGCAAAATCCATCGCCAAAGCAACCGGGCGTAATTTTTGTCGCTTGTCACTTGGTGGGGTGCGTGATGAGGCTGAAATTCGTGGCCATCGGCGTACCTATATTGGTTCGATGCCCGGAAAAATTATCCAGAATATGAAGAAGGCCAAAAGCTCTAACCCGCTTTTCCTGTTGGATGAGGTGGATAAAATGGGGCAGGATTTCAGAGGTGATCCGGCATCGGCCATGCTGGAAGTGTTAGATCCGGAACAAAATGCCACCTTCAATGATCATTACCTTGAAGTGGATTATGACCTTTCCGACGTGATGTTCGTAACCACGGCCAACACGCTGAATCTGCCGCGCCCGTTGTTGGATCGGATGGAAATTATCCGCCTTTCCGGCTATACGGAAGACGAGAAAGTGACGATTGCTACGAAGCATCTTATGCCGCGCCAATTGAAAGAGCATGGTTTGAAGAAAACCGAATTTGCTATTTCCGAGAAGACACTGCGTAAGCTGATTCAGGGCTATACGCGCGAAAGTGGCGTGCGCGGGCTGGATCGTGAATTGGCAAAACTTTCACGCAAAGCCGTGACGGAACTGGTCAAATCACCCAAGAAAAAGAAGGTGACGATCACCGAAAAAAACCTGATGGATTATGCCGGGGTGGTGCGTTTTGAACATAATATGAAGGACGCGGACAGTCATGTGGGTGTGACCACCGGCTTGGCTTATACGGAAGTTGGCGGTGATTTGCTGCCCATTGAGGCGGTGATGATTCCCGGTGGCAAGGGGCGTATTTCGCTGACCGGGCAACTGGGTGATGTGATGCAGGAATCGGCGCAGGCGGCGTGGAGTTATGTGCGCTCTCGCTCGCATGATTTTGGCATTCGCGTGGAAAAATTCCTGCAGAATGATATGCATATTCACGTGCCGGAAGGTGCAGTGCCCAAGGATGGTCCTTCGGCCGGTTGTGCGATGTGTACAACCATTGTTTCTGCGCTTACGGGGATTGCGGTGAATCGGGATGTGGCGATGACCGGAGAAATTTCCCTGCGTGGAATGGTCATGCCGATTGGTGGCCTGAAAGAAAAACTTCTGGCCGCATTGCGTGGTGATATTAAGAAAGTATTGATCCCTGAAAAAAACGTCAAGGATCTCAAAGAGATTCCGGATAATGTCAAACAGGGGCTGGAAATTGTTCCTGTTTCAACGGTGGATCAGGTGCTGGCACACGCGCTGACAGAGAAATTAGAGCCGCTTTCAGTGGAAGAGGCCATGGCCAGTTTAACGGCGATGATGGAGCAGCAACGCGGAAAAGAAAGCGCCCAGATAAAGCATTAAGTGATGGCTGGCTGCCTCATGCGGCCGAGTCTGGAAGTTGATGGCGGGTTTTAAGGCGGACTAAAAAAGTTTGGTGACAGCCAGAAGAATCGACCCAACAATCAGCAGATGGGAAAGGCGCGAAAGAATAAAATAGCTGTTCGGTATATTGGTTTCAGCATTGCGAATTACTTTCCCACTATAGCCATGCCATGCGCTGAGTATCAGGACAATGACGAGCTTAGCGTGCATCCAGCCACCCGTTCCGGGTGCGCCTGCGCCGGTGATAACGATCAAGACAATGCCAAGAAGCCATGTTAATACCATCGCCGGCGTGGCAATGGTAGCGCGGATGGTTTTTGCACTCTCAAGCAATGCCCTTTTGCCCTCTTTAGAGGCCAGCCCCGCTTGCTTGAGAATGAGCGGCAGCACGATCATGCTGCCCAGCCAGAAAATAATGACGAAAAGATGGAAGGATTTAAAGAGGCCGTAATAGGGCATGAATGCTTCTTGCATGATGGGTTCCTTAATCCTGCTTAAATAAGCAATGTTTAAAGCGCGCCGGGTCTTCCATGGCCATGCCGCAACCATTGGCCACACAGGAGAGCGCGTCATCCGCGACAAAAACGGGCAAGCCGGTGGCCTGACGCAGCACTTTAGGGAAATCATGCAGCAATGCCCCGCCGCCGGTCATCATAATGCCTTTATCCACAATATCGGAAGAGAGTTCCGGCGGAGTCTTTTCCAGCGCGTCCTTGACGGATTCAATGATCTGAGCGACCGGCTCCTGCAATGATTCGGCAATTTGCCGGCGGTTAAGCGTAATTTCCTTCGGCACGCCCTGGACCAGATCACGCCCTTTAATTTGCATTTCTTCGCCATCACCCTCTTCCGGTGCGCAGGCCGCACCAATGGTTTTTTTGATGGCCTCGGCAGTGGATTCTCCCACCAGCAGATTATGGTAACGCCGGATATAGGAAATGATGGCTTGATCCATCACATCGCCGCCCACGCGGGTGGAATCGGCCTTAACGATGCCGCCAAGGGAAAGCACGGCCACTTCGGTGGTGCCGCCGCCAATATCCACAATCATGGAACCGGTGGGCTCCGTTACCGGAAGGCCGGCGCCAATTGCCGCTGCCATGGGTTCCTCCACCAGAAAAACCTCCCGCGCACCGGCGGAAAGGGCGGCATCCTGAATGGCGCGGCGTTCCACCGGCGTTGACCCGGTTGGCACGCAGATCACGATGAGTGGCCCGGTAAAGCTTTTGCGGTTATGGACGGCCTGAATGAAATGTTTAATCATTTCCTCCGCGCCTTTAAAATCGGCAATAACACCATCTTTCAACGGGCGGGAAGCTTCAATTTGTTGGGGCGTGCGGCCAAGCATTAACTTCGCCTGATTGCCAAAGGCATAAGGAATTTTCAGCCCGCCTTCCAGCTTCAGCGCCACCACGGAAGGCTCATTCAGTACGATGCCCTTGGTTTTAACATAAACCAGCGTGTTGGCCGTGCCAAGGTCGATGGCCATGTCGGAAGAGAAAAAGCCGAAAATACGTTCAAACATTACGAAAGTCCTTTGCGTTTGCTCATCAAAGTTTTAGCGGCAAGGGCTGATTCTGCAAGCGGTATTATTAAAAATCATCCGCTTATTAAGTGAGGATAAAGAGCCAGCAGAGTGCCGTGAGTTGAAACACCAGTATCAGCCACCAAACGCTTTGAAAATCACGTTTGCGATTTTTATGGCGCAGCCGGCGTTGTGCAAGCCAGGCGGCGGGTGAGCCGCCGATAAGCGTAAAACTATGAAGTACACGCTCCGGAATGCGCCATGCACCTTTAACTGCCGCGCGTTTATCCATCCAGTAGAGGAGAAAGGTTAGCGGGTTGATACTGAATAAATGCGCCAGCAGAACATCTTTTATGGCGCTGCTGGTGGTGGGCCTGGCGCTGCCAAAAATCAGCGCGATTCCCCAGCAAAAACCAATTGTCAGTAAGATATGGGCAGCATACCATGGCGTGCGCAGCCCGCGAAGCACCCCTGCAAGGCCAAAAGTGACGGCGCCGGCAAGAATCACCTGCCCCGGCGGATGAGAGAGGAAGTAAAAGATTTCCTCCAACATGGGCTATTGTTCCCTAAAAGCGCGAACAAAACTGGTGGTGATAGGATCCATCAAATAGCCTAAAAGGGTGCGTGTGCCGGTGACGATCAGAACATCCGTCGGCATGCCGGGGTAAAGCTCAACCTTGCTTGTAAGGCGGGAAAGCTCGCCCTCGTCAATGCGTATGCGTGCGCGGTAAAAATGCATACCGGTGCGGTCATCCACAAAATTATCGGCAGAAACACTTAACACCTCACCCGTCAACATCGGCACTTTACGGGTGCTATATGCGCTGAGGCGTACCCGCGCTTTCAGCCCGGCATGAACAATATCAATATCCTGCGGAAAAACATTAGCTTCCACAATCAGTGCATCATTTTGAGGAACGATATCTAAAATGGCTTCGCCGGGAGGAATGGTGCTGCCGATGGTGTGAAAGCGCAGCTGTGTGATAATACCGGATTGCGGTGCGCGGATTTCCGTGCGGTTCAGGATATCTTCCGCCGCCGTCAGCCGCTCCTGAAGGTCAGCGATCTGATCCTGAACTTCCCGCATTTGTTGAACAATTTCCGACTGACGATCATTGGTAAGATTCAGAATTGCCATTTGATTTTCAGTAATGCTTTGCTCCGCACGGGCAATCAGTGCCAGATATTCGCCGCGCCGCCCTTTCAGCTGTGCTTCTTCACGTTGCAAGGCCAACAGGCGCGGGCGTACGGCCTGGCCTTTTTCAACCAGCTGTCTGACAACCAGAATTTCATCATTAATGAGGTTCATTTGGGAGCGCGCCCCGCGTTCCTGTGCCCGGAGGCCTTCAATTTCCTCTTTCAGTTGCAGAATGCGTTGCTGTAAAATCTGTTCCTGCCCCTCCAGTGCCGCTCTGCGGGATTCAAAGATACGCCGCTGTGCATCCATCACGTCCTGATATTGTGTTTCATTATCGCCGACCAGCCGATCGCTGAACTGAATATTTTCCATGCCATCACGCTCTGCCAGTAGGCGATCCCGCGTGGCCAGCGCCGTACGGTACTGGGTTTGCAGAATTTCCCGGCGTGCTTTGGCGGAAGTATCATCCAGACGTACCAGAATCTGGTTATATTCCACGGAATCACCGTCCGTCACCAGAAGCTCACGAATGATGCCGCCTTCCTGATGATTAATGGATTTTCGGTTGCTTTCCACCACCACGGAGCCGCTGGCCACGGCCGCGCTATCCAGTGGTGCCAGAGCTGCCCAGGTGCCACCGAAGATAAAGACCACCAGAAAAATCCAGAGGCCAAAACGAATGGGGCTGCTTGCGGCAGTGACAGCTTCATTCTCACTGTCTTTAGGGTGCCCTAATAAAATTGCCGCCACCTGATCCACGCCGCGCACCGTTTTCCGGATGGCGGTGTTATCATCATTAAAAACAGCCCGCTGCGTTGTCGTGGGTGCGGTTTCAGGGCGCTTTATCACGGCGTTTTGATCCGGTTTTTTGGGAGTATCATTCACGACGATGCTCCTTCTTTATCGGTAGGTTTTTTTGAAGTTTTTTTCTTCGAGCCTCCGGCTGATTTTTTAGCCGCTGCTTTCTTCTCCGAAGGTGGTGTGTTTTCCGGCTTGCCCTGAGATGTCGTACCGGAACTTTTCATAGAAAGATTCACCGGGTTGGTAACAATATTTGCCCCAGGTTGCGCCGGAGGGGTGGGAGTGGTTTCAGCCTGCGCCTGTTGCCCGGCCGCCGGTGCTTTGCGCACATATTTCTGAAGCACGTCTTTTGCCGTGCCAAAATCCGCCACAACACCATCCCGCAACATCAGGATCTTATCCACCGCGCCCAGCACGGTTGGGCGGTGTGCGATCACAACCGTTGTGATATTCAGTGCCTTGGCGTTACGCAAAGCCTGTTGTAAGGCGGCTTCACCCTGTTCATCCAGATTGGAATTCGGCTCATCCAGAACCATAAATTTTGGATTGCCATAAAAGGCGCGCGCCAGACCAATGCGTTGACGCTGCCCGGCAGATAAATTGGAGCCGCCGACGCCAATTTCCGTTTCATAACCATTGGGCAGGCGCAGAATTAAATCATGCGCACCGGCCACCTGTGCGGCCTGAATAACAGTATCATCGCTGACATCTGTCTGCATCCGGGCAATGTTTTCCCGTACCGTACCGTCAAAAAGCTCAACACTTTGGGGTAGATAGCCAATATGTTTTCCGAACTCACTGCGTTTCCAGTTATACACATCCGCGCCATCCAGACGTACCGCGCCATTTTGTGCCCTCCAAACGCCAACCATCAGTTTAGCAAGGGTGGATTTTCCGGCCGCGCTGGGGCCAATGACGCCCAGAATATCGCCGGGTGCTAAATTGAAGGACACGCCTTTAAGTACGGGCAGTTTTTGTCCCGGTGGCGCGTACATCAATTTTTCCACCTCAATTAAACCACGTGGCTCCGGCAGGCTGATGGATTCTTCCCGCAGCGGTGCTTCGTCCAAAGAGCGCATCAATCGCCCATGGGATTGGCGTGCGGTACTGATACTGCTCCATGCGCCCATGGCCGCTTCAAACGGCGCCAGCGCCCGCCCTGCCATAATGGAGCAGGCAATCACGCCCCCGAAGGTCATTTCGGATTTAACCACCAGATAAGCACCCATGCCCATGATGGCCACCTGCTGCACCATGCGGACGGAGCGTGCGGTGGCGGTGATAATACTGGAACGTAAGCTGGCCTGAGTTTGCCCGGCCACAACGGCTTGATTCATTACCTGCCATTTGGCGGCAATGGCATTCATCATGCCCATGGCTTCCACCACTTCAGCGTTACGCGCGGCGCGATCGACATGGTTCATGGCGATAATATTTTCCTCATTGGCTTTGGAAAGTGACGATTTAACGGCTTTTTCGTTAAGATAAGCCGCCAGAAGCAGCAAAAGCCCCCCCAGAAGCGTGATGGTAAACGGCCATGGGTGAATCATGAAGATGACGATCAGGAAGATGAGTGACCATGGCGCGTCAAATAAAGCGGAGAGGCCGGGGCCGGTGAGAAATTGCTTCAATTGGTTCAAATCACGGAGATTTTGCGCCCCACTGGCATTGGGTGCAACGGCGGAAGTGGCGATGGAGGCGGCAAGAAATTTCGTGCCAAGCTGTTCATCAAACCATGTGCCAAGGCGAATCAGGATCATGCTGCGCAGCGCCTGCAGCGCGCCATAGACCACCAGCAGAAACACCGCCAGAATGCTGAGCATCATTAGGGTTTCAATGCTGCGACTGGTGGCCACACGATCCAGCACCTGAAGGCTATAAATAGGCATCACCAGCATTAAAAGATTGGCGGCGGCGCTGAAAAGCAGCACATACCAGAACGCCTTCCTTGAGGTTTGCAGCACGTGACGCAGCGTATCACTGCCTTTTTTTTGTGATGGGTTCTGAACCATGGCGATGGTTTAACGGCATCAACAGGAAATGTAAATCATGGTTTGTACAAAAAAATGCCTAACAAAAAATGTCACATTTTAGATCAAAATTGTCACAAATTAACTTTTCACTTGGCATAAGGGTTAATATTTGTTAATTTAGTGTTAATTGATGAGTTAATACGTAACGAATTTATAATCTTTGCTAAGATTAGTTAATGTTTGTGAGGAGAGACAAATGCGAATTTTATTAATTGAAGATGATCCATCCACGTCGCGCTCCATTGAGCTTGCGCTGGCGGCGGAAGGCATCGTGTGTGATACGGCCAGCCTGGGTGAGGAAGGCATTGAGCTGGGTCAGATATATGAATATGATATTGTCATTTTAGATATGATGCTGCCCGATATTGACGGGTTTGAAGTGCTGCGCCGTTTGCGCGCCAATAATATTAAAACACCGGTGATGATCCTCTCCGGGCTTACCGGCTCGGACAGCAAAGTGAAGGGTTTGGGCATCGGCGCGGATGATTATGTGACCAAGCCGTTTAACCGGGGTGAACTGGTGGCGCGGATTCAGGCGATTGTTCGTCGTTCGAAAGGCCATTCCGAATCACTGATTAAGGTGGGTGATCTGACGGTGAATCTGGATGAGCGCACCGCTTATGTGGGCGGCACGGCGTTGCATTTGACCTCCAAAGAATATTCGATTCTGGAACTGCTGGCGATGCGTAAAGGCACGCCGCTGAAGAAGGAAGTGTTCCTGAACCATCTTTATGGTGGCATTGATGAGCCGGAATTGAAAATTATTGATGTGTTTATCTGTAAGCTTCGTAAGAAATTGCAGGATGCATCGGGTGGTAATAACTTCATCGAAACCTTGTGGGGGCGTGGGTATATTCTGCGTGATCCTGCAACGGAAAATGCGGCTGCCATGGCGGATGCAAATTCCTAAGGGTTTTGTTGCTTAAGGTGCGGAGCGCCTAAATCTTACACTACCCGGCAGTGATAGATTGCCGGGTAGTGGTTACACTGGCCAGCCGTTTAGGCCACCAGATTTTCTGCAAATCATTGCTTTACGTATAAAAGATATGTGCTGAAAGTTAAGCCGCCGGCAGGCGCGTGGGCGTTTTAACTGTCAGTATATCACCGTATGGGAAGACCCAACGCGATACCAAATCTGACCTCGGCTGGCAAAATCCCTAACCCCGCCAGTTGAGCCACACAGGCGCCGCCCCTCCCTCCCTTTTGGCGCCTGTGTGGATTTCCTCCCGCCCGTCCCCCTAAAGAATTGTCATTTCAGTGCTGGCACTGCCCCCACATTCTGATATGATGCTCGGCAAAGGAAACAGACGATGAAGAGATTGAGCCTCATCCGGCATTCACGTGCCGGGCAAACCGCCAAAAAACTAACCGACGATCATGAGCGCCCACTGACGAAAAAAGGTGAAGGGTTGTGTGAAGTGATCCAGCGGGTTTTTTCCGGTACGGATGGGCTGAGCCTGCCGGACAGAGTGCTGCTTTCAACATCCCGGCGAACGGTGCAGACGGCAGACCGTATTTTCAGGCGGCTTTTTCACGATGCAGATCGTGAATTGCGCAGCCGGCAAATCAAAAAACTTTATCTGGCAGACCCGTCCACATTGCTGGATGTGATTCGTGCCGTGGATAATGATGCGGAGCATGTGGCATTGATTGCGCATAATCCCGGTTTGCACCAGCTGGCGATGGATTTAGCCGGGGAGGGGGATGTAACGCTTTACCGGGAGATGAGGGCGTCATTCCCGCCGCCATGTCTGGCACATCTGGAATTTGATGTTTCCGGCTGGCAGGATATTCAACCCAATGGCGGCATGTTAAAAATATTTATGACGGGTAAAAGTTAAGCGCCTTTTTGTGGCGGCTATTGTGCTGTCCAGCCACCGTCAACGGAAAGGGTGGTGCCGGTGATCATACGCGCACCGTCGCTGCATAAATAAGTGGCCATGCTGCCGATTTCCTCCGGTGTGGCAAAACGCTTTGCCGGCTGTTTTTCAGAGAGTAATTTAACGCGCGCTTCCGGCTCAGGGATGGATTCCCTCTGGGCAATGGCATCCACCTGTTTCTGCACCAGTGGCGTTAAAACCCAGCCGGGGCAAATGGCGTTAGCAGTGATATTGGCGTTGCTGCTTTGATCGGCAAGCTCCAGCGCGGTGACTTTGGTTAAACCAACCACAGCATGTTTTGCGGCAACATAAGCGGCCTTGCCGGCGCTGGCCACCAGCCCGTGCGCGGAGGCGATGTTAATGATGCGTCCCCATTGCTGCCGTTTAAAAATGGGCGTAACGGCGGCGGTGGTGTGAAACACGGCGGAGAGGTTCAGCGCCATAATGGCGTCCCATTTTTCCATCGGAAAATCTTCGATATTGGCCACATGCTGAATGCCGGCATTATTCACCAGAATATCAATGCCACCAAGTGTTTTTGCGGTTGTGGTCACTAAGTTACGTGCGGCATGGGCATCCATGAGATTTGCATCGTCATAGCCAATTGTTGCACCATGATAGGACGCAAGCTGCTGTTGAATACGTTCAATTTCTTTTTGGTCGCCAAAGCCGTTAAGCATAATATTTGCCCCGGCAACGGCCAGACATTGGGCAATACCAAGGCCAATGCCGCTGGTTGATCCGGTGATAAGGGCGCATTTTCCTTGGAGTTCCATATTAATCCTTTTCTTTTGCTAATGATGTATCAAGGAATCTGTCTAATTCCTTGTGAATTTCCGGCATGGTCAGTTTAAGCTGAGTAATATACGCTTTAGCCAGCGTGGCGAGTGCGTCCGTTTCATCGGTTTCCATGGCCTCACAAACATTGGCCACACCCTGAATTCCCAGTTGAGCACTAGAGGATTTAAGTGAATGGGAATGTTTGCGAATCATGTCATTATCATCCTTATCACAGGCATCCTGCAGTGCCTGAATCAGCTGGTTGCTGGTGTCTTTATATTGTTCGATGATGGTGCCAAGTTGGCCACCCACTGCGTCTTTTAATGTGGTTAGGGTTTCCGTATCTACCTGGTTTTCAGATGCTTCCATGGGCAATGCGGCCACCTGATTATGTAATGCAATTTCGGCATCGGAAGCAGGTTTCAGGGTGGATGAAATGGCGCGCGGGCGGTGCTGCACCCATTTGCGAATCACCGTTTCCAACTCTTTTTGATTAATAGGTTTAGGAATATAATCATCCATGCCGGCCTGCAGGCAGCGCTCAGAGTCACCTTTCATGGCGTTGGCCGTCACGGCGATGATGGGGACATAGCCAATGGTATGGTCGCGCTGTAACAGGCGGATGGCGGCGGTGGCCTCAAAACCGTCCATTTCCGGCATCTGGCAATCCATCAGCACTAAATCAAACTGTTGGCCGGTTTCCAGCTCCCGAATCACTTCCATCCCGTTATTGGCAATGGTGACGGAAGCGCCCATGCGCCCCAGCATTTTCTGAATCACAATCTGGTTCACATGGTTATCTTCCGCCACCAGAATATCAAGATCGCTAAACGCCATGTAATTATCCTGATTGCCAATGCTTTTATCTCCCGCGGTCAGCGAAATTGCATAAGGACGCGGATGCCGCATGGATTCCATGTTTGAAAGTTTAACGAAGGCCTGTGCCAGCGCATCCGCCCATAGGGGCTTAAGAAGGTAATGGTAGCTTCCGGCTTCGGCAAAATGTCTGGCATCTCCTTCGCGGATGATGGGGGTTAAGATGACAACGGCGCTTTCAATGGTATCATCTTTGGCAAAAAGCTGTTTGGTGGCCGCCAGCCCGTCCATTTCCGGCATATAATAATCCATGAGGATAATCTGATAATCCTCATGCTGAGAGGAGGCACGCAGTGCCATCTCGATACCTTGTTCGGCTGAGGATGCCATGCTGTGTGTGATGTTGAAGTTGTCCAGCATGGCGGAAATAGATTTCCGGCTTTCTTCATTATCATCCACCACCAGCACTTTCAGATTCTCCCCGAAATTATCCTCGGAAAAGACATCTTTGATGGTGTGATGCTGAGTAATGCCGGCCTTAAAGGTGAAACAGAAGGTGGAGCCAAGGCCAAGAATACTATCGGCCGTCACGTCACCATCCATCATTTCCGCAATCTGACGACAAATAGCCAGCCCCAGACCGGTGCCGCCAAATTTGCGTGTTGTGGAGGAATCGGCCTGAGAAAACATGTTGAAGATGTAGTCGATTTTATCATCCGGAATGCCGATGCCGGTATCTTTCACGGCAATTTCAAACAGGCCTGTGCCATCTTCGCCCTCAATGAGTTTGACGGTGATGCTGATAAAGCCTTCTTCGGTGAATTTCAGTGAGTTGCCCACCAGGTTATACAGCACCTGCCGCACGCGCCCGGCATCGGCCATGAGAGACATGGGCACATCCGGTTCAATATGCACCACCAGTTCGATGCCTTTTTCATGCGCATTAAGCGCCAGCACATCGGTCACATCTTTGACAATTTGCTGAAGGTTAAATTCAATGGGCTCCAGTTCCATCCGTCCGGATTCAATTTTAGAGTAATCCAGAATATCATTGATCAGCTCGGTCAGGTTATCGGCAGATTGTTTGATAACCTTGGCATATTCTTCCTGCTGGTTGCTTAAATCCGTATCCAGCAGCATGGTAATCATGCCATGAACGCCGTTCATGGGCGTGCGGATTTCATGGCTCATATTTGCCAGAAAGTCACTTTTCAGGCGATTGGCTTTCTCTGCCTCTTCGCGTGCGGATTCCAGCTCAACATTGCGCCATGCCAGTTCATTGGAATATTTGTGCAATTCTTCTTCATTACGTTTTTGTTCGGACAGATCGCGCAGGCTGGCCAACATTGCCTGCCCACTTTCCAGTTCCAGTGAAACCAGTGTGACCTCGGTATCCACTGTGCCACTGATCTTGCTGCTGAACTGCCATTCAAAGCGTTTCACATCATTGGCTCTGGCATAGGCCTCCATTTCCAGCATCAGCTTTTTGGCATCCTCCCCACCACGATTTTCATCGGAGGCCGAAAGCGACAGGAAGGATTTGGAGATGAGCTGGCTTTTATCATTCAGCCCAAAAAAGGCTAAGCCGGCTTTGTTACTATCAATGATGCCCTGCTCATCATAAAGCAAAATAGCATCCCGGGAATGTTCAAACACGCCACGGAAACGTTGCTCCATCCGCCTTAATTCATGCGCTTCTTCTTGTTGTTTTTTAAACAAGGCCAGAAATTTGCGGTAAAGGTGAATCATAATAATGATTGCCAGCGCAAAAACCGGCAACAGGAACAGGCTGACTTTGGTGATTAAGGTGCCGTAAGAGAGTTTCTCAAACATGGCATTGCTTGACTCGCGCGAGGTGAGGTAATTCAGCTTGAAGAGATCCTTGAGCAGGCGGGCATCATACGGTTCGTTTTGCCATGCTTCCAGCAGTGTTTGAGCCTGATCCTGCTGGGGGAGGGCGGCTGGAATGTTTGGATTTTCAGGCGGTTGATAGGTAAAAAAAGCATCGGCTTTTTTAAGCCATGTTTTAAGTTTATTGAGCAATCGTCGTTCGGCGCGATTCGGATTTTTGAGCATGTAGCGCTCAACGGCATCGTTGGCGTGCTCAATCAGTTCAATAGCTTCACTGCGCTTGACCACATCGCCATTGAGACTGGCGGTGGCATATTCATGCAGCAGATTTTGGTTATAAGCCCCTTGCAACTCCACCACCAGCATGTTGCGTTCATGGCTATATTGTTGCGGAACAATCCAATCATCCTTCAGGTTTTTGAAAGTGGTGTAGTTTTGCAGAAGAATAACCCCTGCGCCAAAGGAGAAGGCAATAATCAATACGGCAAAGAAAGTTCCAAGGGATTGAAAATGCAGGCCGATATTTCGCTGATTAGACGATTCATTCATAGGGCGATCTTATCATAATTTTTCATAGGAGAATGAGAGAGCTTATCGGGCGCTGCGGATGGGTGGAATTTTTATGCTCATAATGGTTTTTCTGCCGAAGGAGGCGGAAAGTTGTCGCATCATTGAACAGAACAATGTTGGGATGGGTGCAATCAGGGCGTGTAGACAATTATTCGGAGCGATCAAAAATGACTTCCGCCGGAGAGTCTTCAAAATCATCCGGTTCTATGAGTGGATCCTTATCATCCATGGATTCTTTCTCCTCAGAGAAGTAATCTCCCACAACATCCCCAACCATGCCCGCGCCGATATGCGTAAGGCGGTAAGTTTCCCCTGCTTTAAGCCAGCCTGGCTCATCTTTCGCTAGCTGGGTGATGGAAAAATGCAGAATTGAGACATAGATAAAGCCTTTCAAAAAGCCGAAAACCATGCCCAGCGAACGATCCAGCGTGCCATTGCGCATTTCTCGAAGATTATCCAGAATCATCGCGTTAAAGAGGGAAATAAGCGCCAGCGTTAGGATGAAAATGACAATGACTGCGCCAATATTGACCAGCCATGCCAGCCGGAAGACTTCTTCGGTGAAGGCGGCGATGGTGGGTTGCAGAAAGAGGGTGATGGTGGCGGCCATGGCATAGGCGAAGATGGTTAAAACATCCTTCACCGCGCCGCGAAGCATGGAGGAAATGATGCAGCCAAGCACCACCACGCTGACCAAAACATCAAACTCCGTAAACATATCGGCAGCGTATCATGGTGGAATTAGTTATTCAAAAGCAATGGCAAATAGACATCAAAACGATTTGCTTTCCCGCTGATGCTGTGGTGGGGCGGTAACGCTGCCAGCGCTTCGGCATGGCGCGGGCGCTTAACAATCACACGCTTTGCGGGGTGGTTCAGCGCGGCCTGAAGCAGGGCATCCGCATCATCATTATTTCCGGCATAGTGCCGGAGTTCCTGCATGGTTTTTTTAGGCGCAGCACGGCGATTTTCGTGATCCGGAAACATTGGGTCAATTGTGATGGCGTGGCAATGTTGGGATGGATTGGCCGCCAGCCATGCGGCGCTGTCTGCATGGCGGAGCGTGATGCGCGCTGCAATGGCGGCAAGGTCGCTTTGCGCGGCTTCCTCCAGTGCCGATTGCAGCGCCTGATGAATGGCGGGAACACGTTCCAGCAGGGTAATTTTTGCGCCCATGCTGGCCAGCCAGAATGCATCTTCTCCGCTGCCGCCGGTGGCATCAATTATGTGGCAGATGCCGTCACTTTCCTTCCATTGATGGAGTCCGACAGCGCGTGCCAGATGACTTTTTTTGCCCCCGCCTCGGGTGATTTTCCAACGCATTTGTGCGGAAGTGAAAGAGAAGGAGAGAGGCATCCTTCGGCGCAGTTTAGCCGGAAATTGCTGCGGCATGTGCGGTGGATTCTTCACCCATCAGCGCTGGTAATTGTTGTGCCATAAGGGTGATATTCCCGGCGCCCATACACACCACAATATCATTCTGCTGAACAAGGGCCGCCAATTGCTGCGCCAGTGCGCGTGCCGGTTGCCCCTGATACTGCTCAATCATGGTTTCATCCACCAGAATACAGGGCATGTCTTTCTGTTCCAACGCGGCTTTCAGTGCTTCGGAAGAGACCCCCTCACGCGGTTTTTCGCCGGCGGCGAAAACGGGCAGCAAAATCACCTGATCGGCATTGGAAAAGCATTTGGTGAAATCGGCAAACAGATCTTCCAGCCGTGAATAACGATGTGGCTGTGCCACGGCAATGATGCGCCCGCCACGGCTTTGCTGCCAGTCTTTCGCGGCGGAAAGGGTGGCACGAATTTCTTCCGGGTGATGGGCATAATCATCAATAATGGCAACGCCGTTAACCTCCCCGCACAAAGTGAAGCGGCGCTTAACGCCGGAGAAGCTGTGCAGCGCCTGCCGAATGGTGGTTTCGGTCAGCTCCAGCTCCAGCGCTACAGTGATGGCCGCCAGCGCATTGAGAACATTATGCCGGCCATGCGTGCCCAGTGTCAGGTCTTTCCAGGTGATGGAATGTTCCTGCTGCGTTAGGAACGGGTGGAGTGTGAGGTCGAACATTGCGCCCTTGGCGGTGGCGCGGATATTCCCGGCGCGCACATGGGCATCCTCACTGCTAATGCCATAGGTGATGATGCGACGATCGGTAATCTCCCTGGCAATGCGGCGCACTTCTTCATGATCATCACACATCACGGCAAAACCATAAAAAGGCAGTTTGTGCAGGAAGGTGCGGAAACCTTCTTTTAAGGCGTTAAAATCACCCCAATAATCCAGATGTTCCGGGTCAAGATTGGTGACGATACCGATGGTTGCCGGAATGTTGAGGAAGGTGCCGTCACTTTCATCGGCTTCAGCCACCAGCCAATTGCCCTGCCCCAGATGGACATTAGTGCCATAGGCATTGATAATGCCGCCATTAATGACAGTGGGATCCATGTTAGCGGTGGCCAGAAGATGCGCCACCATGGAGGTGGTGGTGGTTTTCCCATGCGACCCGGCCACGGCAATGGTGGCTTTCAGGCGGGTAAGCTCTGCCAGCATTTCTGAGCGCCGCACCACAGGAATACCGCGCTGGCGAGCGGCCTGAATTTCCGGGTTGGTATAAGGCACGGCGGTGGATTTTACCACCACGGCGGCCTGCATGATATTTTCCGGATGATGGCCAATATGAACCACAATATCCTTATCACGCAGACGTTGCACATTAGCATTATCGGAGGCATCGGAACCGGCCACATCATAACCAAGATTTTTGAGAAGTTCGGCAATGCCGCTCATGCCGATGCCGCCGATGCCGACAAAATAAATCAGCCCAACGCCGTGAGGAAGTGTGCCTTCCGGCACGCAGCTACGAATAACAAGAGAGGGGGACATTATGCATTCGCCTCCAAACGATCCAGCGTGGATTCATCACGCACATTGAGATGGGTGGCATCCGGGTGATTCTCCTTGCCATGATCGGAAAGAAAGTGAGAGACGCAATTAGCCAGTGCATTCACCGCATCGGGTTGACCCAATGCCCTGGCGCGATCCGCCGCGTCGCTCAGGCTTTCAGGCAGAGTCATAAAATGCTCCAGCCGCCCGGCCAGCATTTCCGGAGTGAAGGCGGCTTCCGGAATCAGCCATGCCCCGCCGCTTTCCTCCAGCGCATTGGCGTTGATGGTTTGATGATCATCTTTGGCATGGGCATAAGGCACTAAAATAGACGGTCTTCCGGCCACGGTTAATTCCGCCACGGTGGAAGCACCTGCCCGGCAAATAACCAGATGGCAGGAAGCCAGGCGGCTGGGCATATCGTTAAAGAAATCGGAGATATCTGCGCTGACCCCCATTTCCTGATAGCGCTTGCGGGTGGCTTCCAGATTTTCTTTGCGGCATTGCTGATCAATGCGGATGCGCTGGCGAATGGCTTCGGGCAGGCGCGCAATGGCTTCCGGCACCACAGAGGAAAACACCCCGGCACCCTGACTTCCGCCCGTGACAAGGATTCTTAAATTTCCACCTTGTTGAAGTTGCGAATAAGGCATGTTTCGGATGGCACAAATGCTGGCGCGCACCGGGTTTCCTGTGAAGATAACTTTGGACTGATCTTCGGCGCTGATGCCGCGCACTTCAGTGAAAGAGGTGGCAATGCTGTGCGCTCTGCGTGCCAGCATGGCATTGGCCTGCCCCAGCAGAGAGTTTTGCTCGTGCAGAATCACCGGAATGTTTAAACGTTCTGCAGCGAAAACCGGTGGAAAGGATGGGTAGCCGCCGAAGCCAACAACGGTAATGGGTTTAAGCTTCTTCAACAGCTTCTTGGCCTGAAGATAACCCATTCCCAGCTGAATTGCCCCTCTGGCTTTATGCCACAGGCTGGCACCGCTGCGCCCGGTATGGATCACTTCCACGTTGATGCCACGCCAGGCATCGCTTAAAAAACGTGTATCGCGCTTATCCGTGATAAGAACGGGGGTTATTCCGCGCGTTTTGAGTTCATGCGCCAATGCTTCCGCCGGAAAAAGATGCCCGCCCGTGCCGCCGGCCGCCAGCACGACATTCTTCTGCTGGGCATTTTTTTTACCAGGGGTGGAAGAAACATCACTCATGGTTCTTCTCTAAACAGGTTGCGGCAAAGATGCAATTGGCTGCTTGAAAAGCCGGAAAGAAAATGATCGGGCTTTACCCAAGCTTAATCCGTGTTGTGTGTTGCTGAGTTTGGTAATAATCCCTTCGGGTGAGGCCAAGGATCATGCCAAACCCAAGCGCCGTTCCCAGGGTGGCGGAGCCGCCATAGCTGATGAAAGGGAGGGTCATGCCCGTATTAGGGAGGAGGTTTAACGCCACGCCCATATTGACCAGAGTTTGCACGACGATCACCATCAGCAAGCCGGAGAGAGAGAGTAATTTAAAGACATCTTCCGTGTGTGTGACGCTGCGGCTGGCGCGATAAAAAATAAACAGATACAGCCCCACAATCAATAAGCAGGCGAACAAGCCAAGCTCTTCCCCCGCCACGGCAAAGATAAAATCCGTATGGGCATCTGGCACGCGGTGTTTGATCAGCCCTTCCCCGGGGCCGGTTCCAAGCACGCCGCCATTGATGAAGGCTTCCAGCGAGCGTGCCACCTGATAATTATCGTGCAGTTCCGGGCTTAAAAACCCGTTAATGCGGTTGGCAACATGCGGGAAGAGGATATAGGCAGCACCCAGTGACCCTATCAGCAGGATAATGCCACCAATGACAAAAACCATCGGCAGGCTGGCGAGGAAGAGCTGTACGCCAAAAACAGCGGTAACAGCCAGACTCATACCAATATCCGGCTGTAATATCAGCAGGCCAATAACGATCAAATAAGCGCAAATGGCAATGATAAATCCAGGAAAGCGTGGTTCCGCCACGCCACGGGTTAGAATCCATGCCGTGAAGATGGCAAAGCAGGGCTTAAGTAGCTCTGACGGTTGCAGCGAGAAGCCCGGCACATGCAGCCAGCGTTGTGCGCCTTTAACTTCCGTGCCAACTGCTAACACCAAAACCATCAGGAACAGTGCGCCAAAAAAGCCGATGACGGCCAGCCGCCGGATGATCGGGATAGGGCAAAGCGACGTGGCAATCATCAGGACAAACCCAATGACAATGAAAGCAACCTGACGGATCACAAAATGGAAGGAAGGGAGGTTGATGCGCTCCGCCACCGCCGGGCTGGCCGCCATCACCAGCAATAACCCCACGGTGATCAGCACGCAGATGGCGGCAAACAGACGGTGATCCAGCGTCCACCACCAGCGGCTGAACAGGCTTTGATTGGTGCGGTTGAACATGCTGAGAGCTTAATCCCTGCGCTTCCAGATCACAAGCATGTCATTTCGTGCTGTGGTGGAGGATGGGGAAGAGGGAAGAGAGAAGAGGGAAGAGAGAAGAGAGAAGAAAGAAGAAAGAAGAAAGAAGAAAGAAGAAAGAAGAAAGAAGAAAGAAGAAAGAAGAAAGAAGAAAGAAGAAAGAAGAAAGAAGAAAGAAGAAAGAAGAATAACTCCCCCGTGCTTGTCGCGCCGTAGCTTTAGCGCAGGCGGAAAGGGGGAGTTATGTGGTAAGACACCGCGCGAGAGGTTGCGCCGGAGGCGCAGAGCGAGCCGGGGGTTATGCGTGTTGGTTTCCAGGCGGCATAAGATTGCTTCGCTATGCTCGCAATGACGGGTTTTTAATTGCGGCTACCGACTACTAACTACTAACTACAAGCCACCGGCTATTTTAACCACTTCTTAAGAAAAACTTGCAGAGAGAGAGAGAGTTTGGTAAGATGGAGCATCGTTCTTTTTATGTATTGGCGTCTTTGTTTGCTCCTAAGTGAGCATTCAGACAAAGATACATAGGTTCTCTGGCATTCTGCCAGAACCAGACTATTTATATTCATTAACTAATTTCTTCAAAATGAAACAAAGCGAAAACGTTTTCGAGGGCATTGGTTTTTCTGTAACTCTCTCAGAAGACCAATGTACGGTAACTATCAAAGCAACGGGCTTTGATAAGATGCCAGCGGGTGCGCGGATGCACACCCAAATTGATAATGGAGGTTTCACAGGAGGACTTCCTCCCAAAAAGGAAAATACTCTGTGGTTCGGACCTTCAGTCCCTAGAACTCAGGACAAAGTCCTTTTGACTGTCAGGCTCTCTATTGGATCTAGTACATACAGTCAGGAGTGGACAGAGACCTTGAAGAGAGATCTTTCAAAGCTTCCACCTCCGCCGCCAGTAAGAAAAAAGCGGGACGAGGAAAAAGAGGATTGATTATTAATTAAAGTCTATCTGGATTGGAGTGAGCCCTGCCTTTTGGTGGGGCTTTTTTTATGTTTAGCGCTTTTCGGCGCAGGAAGTTGGCAGCAAAAAAGCCGCGAAGGAGATTTCTCCCTCGCGGCTTTTTGCGTTTGCCCTGCAAATGCTGCAAGGCCGGGTTTGTGGGGGAAAGGCTTAGAAGCCCATGCCGCCCATGCCGCCCATGGCATCCATGCCGCCGCCGGCATGTCCACCATCGTTCTTATCATCGTCTTCATCGGCCACCAAAGCTTCGGTGGTGATGAGCAGGCCGGCAACGGAAGCCGCATCCTGCAACGCGGTGCGCACCACTTTTGCAGGGTCAATGATACCGGCTTTGAAAGCATCCACAAATTCATCATTCTGCGCATCATAAATTTCAGTCGCAGATTTGGATTCACGGATTTTACCGGCGATCACTGCGCCGTCTTTCCCGGCATTTTCAGCGATCTGACGCAGCGGTGTATCCAGCGCCTTCCGCACAATGCTGATACCGGCCTGTTGATCCGGATTCAGCGCTTCCAGCTTTTCCAGAATGGCAGCAGCACGCAGCAATGTGGCGCCACCTCCGGGCACAATACCTTCTTCCACCGCAGCGCGAGTGGCATTGAGTGCATCATCCACACGGTCACGACGCTCTTTCACTTCCACTTCGGAAGCACCGCCAACGCGGATCACCGCCACGCCACCGGCCAGTTTTGCCAGACGTTCCTGCAGTTTTTCCTTGTCGTAGTCAGAGCTGGTATTTTCAATTTCGTTACGGATCTGAGCCACACGAGCCGCAATCGCCGTATTATCACCCGCACCATCAATGATGGTGGTTTCATCTTTGGTGATAGCCACTTTCTTGGCGGTTCCCAGCTGTGCCAGCGTGACGGTTTCCAGCTTGGTGCCCAGATCTTCGGAGATCATTTCACCGCCGGTGAGGGCAGCGATATCTTCCAGCATGGCCTTGCGACGGTCACCGAAGCCCGGTGCCTTCACTGCGGCCACTTTCAGGCCACCGCGCAGGCGGTTGACCACCAACGTTGCCAGCGCTTCACCTTCCACATCTTCCGCGATGATCAGCAGCGGACGACCGGACTGCACCACGCTTTCCAGCAATGGCAGCATGGGCTGCAGGCCGGAAAGTTTTTTCTCAAAAATCAGGATGTAAGGATTTTCCAGCTCCACCGTCATTTTTTCGGAGTTGGTTACGAAGTAAGGTGAGAGGTAGCCACGGTCAAACTGCATGCCTTCAACCACATCCAGCTCAAATTCCAGTGATTTGCCTTCTTCCACGGTGATCACACCTTCGGAGCCAACTTTCTCCATCGCTTCGGCCAGTTTGGCGCCCACTTCTTTATCGCCATTGGCGGAGATGGTGCCCACCTGCGAGATTTCTTCGTTGGTGCTGACTTTCTTGGCGTTTTTTTCAATTTCAGCGACAACCGCCGTCACCGCCTGGTCAATGCCACGTTTCAGATCCATTGGATTAGCACCGGCAGCCACCATTTTAGCACCTTCACGCACGATGGCCTGTGCCAGTACGGTGGAGGTTGTTGTGCCGTCTCCGGCCACATCATTCTGCTTGGAGGCAACTTCGCGGATCATCTGTGCGCCCATATTCTGGAACTTGTCTTTCAGTTCGATAGCCTTCGCCACTGTTACGCCATCTTTGGTGATGCGCGGTGCGCCGAAGGATTTTTCCAGCACTACGTTACGGCCTTTCGGGCCGAGGGTTACTTTTACCGCATTGGCAAGGATATCCACGCCCTGCAGTACATTTTCACGCGCTTTTGCGCCGAATATAATTTTCTTGGAACTCATGATTCTCTCCTGAATTGATTAATTGATTGTTTTGTAAAGGAGGTTATGCCGCTTTCTGTGCGCCGGCTTCACCTTCTACAATGCCCAGAATGTCGGATTCTTTCATAATCAACAGCTCTTCACCGTTGACTTTGACTTCTGTGCCGCCCCATTTGGCGAATAATACGACATCGCCCGCTTTAACTGCCAGAGGCTGGATATTGCCGTTTTCATCGCGGGAACCCTGCCCAACGGAAACAATTTCCCCGCGGGTTGGTTTTTCTTTTGCATTATCAGGGATAATGATGCCACCGGCGGTTTTTTCTTCTTCTTCAATGCGGCGTACCAGCACCCGATCATATAATGGTTTGATCTGCATCGTCCTTACTCCTTACTTCAGGTTGTTGTATCAATTACACGGGTATCTACCCTTTTAATTCTCCGTACCCCTTTTATGTATACTGACGCATAGCATCCGGAGGCACACTGGCCATATAGGTGCGGACTTTGCACTGTCAAGGATATAACGCGACATTTTTTTACGCAGTGCCGAAATGCGGGAGGGCATTCTGAGGGGCTCATTCCCCTATTGGCGATGGAAACGGGGCTAACTCTGAAGCTAGTTTGTTAAAATCTTGCGCTGATAAGGGTTAATATATTCAACATAGCCTTTAGAAGCTTTCTGGTGTTGCAACATGCATTTCTCAAAAATTTCGGCGTAGTAAAGATCATTCCCGTTTTTGGTTTTATTTTCTGCCTCGTCACTGCAAAGCATGAAAACAAATTCATCATCCACCGAAGCGGCAACGGAAGGCGCCGGCTGCAGGCTGCCGGAAAAAAGCATCACGAAAATGGCGCACCAAAGAACACGAAACATGAAGAAATTCTGGCAGTGTCCGATGCTATCGGCAAGCAGGAAATGTTGGTTGGGTACAAAATAATTCACTTGCTATAATGCGTGGATTTTGAGTTGATTTATTTTACAATAACTTAGCTATTTTTTAGCTTTAGCCGTGGCCTTGCGCCGATATAACTTGTGATAGTCAGGGGGCTTAAAGTTGCACTACCGGGGGTAGTTATCTGGTGGTGTGGAGGCAAAGCCTCCGCTATTTCACCCACCAGCTTTCAAAGCCGGGAAGGTATTTGGGTGGCTGCTCCGGCATGCCGAATTTGTTCCAGTAAGCAATGCGATGTTTGGCGATGTGATATTGCGGGATCACGAAATATTTATGCAGCAACACACGATCCAGCGCGCGGGTGGCGGTGATGAGATCTTGCGTGTCTTTGGCATTAATAATGGCGGGAATCAGCGCATCCACCGCGCCGCTTTTCAGCCCGGCCACATTGCGGCTGCCGGGAATATCCGCGCGGCTGGAGTGCCAGTAATCCTTCTGCTCATTGCCCGGAGAGAGTGATTGCGGGAAGCTGTGCACAATGATGTCAAAGTCAAATTGTTCAATACGTTCAATATATTGAGCGGGGTCAACCGTGCGGATGGTGGCTTTGATGCCCAGCCGGGACAGGTTGCGGATGATGGGTGAAACCACCCGCTCAAACAGTGGGGAGGAGAGCAGAAATTCAATTTCCATCTGCTCTTCATGCATGGTTGTGCCTGTGCGATCTTTTACCTGGCGGACAAGTGTGCCGTCTTTATAATGCCAATTGGTTTGCGCATTCGCCGGGCAGGGTTCTGGACAGATGCTCTTCAGAATCTCCTGCGCCTTCATTAATTGCGCACGATTATTGCCGCTGCCATCGGTTGTCGGGACGCTGTAGGCATTGGTGAAGAACGCCTCGCCCAGCTCATCCTGATATGGTTCCAGCAAGGCCATCTCCGCTTCGGAAACAGGCAGGTTGGTGGAGGCAAATTCCGCATTTTCAAAGAAGCTTTGTGTGCGTGTATAGGCGCTGTGAAAGAGGTGTTTGTTTGACCATTCAAAGTCAAAAACATATTGCAGCGCCTTGCGTAATTTTAAATTTTGGAATTTGCTGCGCCGCAGATTCATCACAAAACCCTGCATGCCCGCCGGGCGCTCATGTGCGCGTTCCATCTTAATGATGTCACCACGCTCCAGCGCCGGGCCGGCATAGGCCTCCGCCCAGAGTTTGGCAACATTTTCCAGCCGAATGTCATATTCTCCGGCTTTGAAAGCTTCAATGGCCACCGTGGCATCGCGGTAGGTATCATAAGTGATGGTATCGAAATTATAGCGCCCTTTATTCACCGGCAGGTCTTTGCCCCAATAATCGGCAACGCGCTCATAGGTGATGGATTTTCCGGCATCCACCTTTGCGATGCGATAAGGCCCGCTGCCAAGCGGTGGCTCCAATGTTGTTTCCGCAAAAGGATGTTGCTCATAATAATGTTTGGGGAGAATGGGGAGCTGGCCAAGAATAAGCGGCAATTCCCGGTTATCGCCGGTCTCAAAATTAAAGCGGATGATGTGGGGCGCTTCGGCGATGGCTTCTTTCACCTCACGAAAATAGGTGCGGTAAAACGGGTGGCCGTCTTTCATGATGGTATCAAAGGAGAAGGCAACATCCGCCGCAGTGAGGGGCGCACCGTCATGCCAGCGTGCTTCGGGGCGCAGATGAAACGCCACCCATGTGCCATCCTTCGCCAGCTCGATGGTGTGTGCCAGCAGGCCATATTTGGCGAAAGGTTCGTCATCGCTGCTGACAATCAAACTGTCATAGAGCATTTCCAGCCCTTCGGCGGGCGTGCCCTTCAGGATGTGGTTATTCAGACTGTCAAAGCTGCCAATGGTGGCGAAGGTAACATCCCCGCCTTTGGGAGCGTTGGGGTTGGTATAATCAAAATGCGTAAAGCTTTCCGGGTATTTTAACGGATCCCACAAGGCTAAGCCGTGGCTGCATGTGGCCTCCGCCCGGCAGGTGACTTTTGCAGTTTCGCTTACGGCAAAGCCAGGCGAAAGCAGCAGAATAGCCAGCAGACCATAGCGAAGCATTACAGCCATGGAGTTATGATTTTTTCTTCTTTCCATCATCCCACGGGCTTGGTTGGCGAGCGCCCTGGCCCTGGTCGCGGATGGTGTCATACACGGAAAGCGCCTGCGCCACCATGCTTCCTGCATCGCCGGCATTGGCAGGCAAGAGAACGGTGGTGGATTCTTTGGCCAATTTGCCAAAGGCATCGACATATTTTTCAGCAATTTTGAGGGCAACGGCGCGCTCCCCACCTGTTTTCATGATGGCGGCGGCCACTTTTTCAATGCCTTCTGCCGTGGCGTCGGCCACGCGGCGGATGGCTTCGGATTCACCGGTGGCGCGGTTGATCTGATCCGTCATGGAAGCTTCGGATTCCAGCACCACTTCCTGTTTCTGCCCTTCGGCGATGTTGATGGAGGCCTGACGTTTACCCTCCGAAGCGAGGATAACGGCGCGTTTTTCGCGCTCCGCCGTGACTTGTTGCTCCATGGCCAGCAGGATGTTTTGTGGCGGGTTGATGTCTTTAATTTCATAACGGCGGCACTCAATGCCCCATGATTCCGCCGCTTCGTTAATCACATCGACAATTTTTTGGTTTAAGGATTCACGCTCCTCAAAGGTTTTATCCAGCTCCAGCTTTCCGATTTCCGAGCGCATGGTGGTTTGCGCCAGCTGCACCACGGCATAATACGGATCTTCGGAGCCATAAGCGGCCTTGTAAGCATCCACGATGCGGACATAGATGATGCCGTCAATCACCAGCGTGACATTATCCCGCGTGATGGCGGCCTGTGCCGGAATGTCCCGCGCATCTTCTTTAAGCGATAATTTATAAGAGACCTTCGAGAAGAAGGGGTTGATGATGTGCAGCCCTTCCACAAGGGTGCGGTCATATTTATTGAAGCGTTCCACCACCCAGCGCTGCTGCTGGGGAACCAGCTTGACCCCGCGCCAAACGACAATAACAACAGCAAAGGTGATGACAAAAAGAAGCAATGATCCGGGGTCTGTCATGGTAGAATCCTTTTGAAAATTAATGATTTTGTTTTGGTGGTATGGCAGCATCCACAATCAGATAAGCGCCTTGTTTTTCCCACACCCAGCATTTCTGGCCAACATCTAAAAACGCATGCTCACTTTCCGCACGCAACATTGCGCGAGAACTGCTGCCGCTCCAGCGGATCATGCCGGTTTCACCTCTTCTTAACGGTTCGCGCTCCACCGTGGCGGATGTTCCACGATACACATCATTATCTTCGGTGTTTTTAGAGCGCATGTTTTTCAGGGGTTTCCACAGCACTGCCGCCCAGAACACTGTCAGGCCAAACCAGATGGCCACCTCCAGCGTGAAAGAATCCGTTGCCACCACGCCCAGCAGGATGAGCGTGCCGAGCATTAAGGCCGCCAGCGCGGCAAAGAACATGCCCACACCGGGAATTATCAGCACTTCAATAAGGAAAAAGACAGCGGCGGCCACCAGCCATTTTGATTCCGGATATTCAACGAAATAACTATGTATGGTAAGCGCATCCACCATTACGGTGTAGCGAAGTGCTGATGGGATGACAAGCGCCTTTGCGCTGCGGTGCAGTATTTTATTTTTCGCGCATGAGAGATTTGAGCGTGCGCTCCGCAGGCAGGTGAATGCTAACCTTTGTGCCAACGCCCACAACGCTTTGGATATAAAGCGTGCCGCCATGCAGTTCGGCAAACATTTTGCACAGTGGCAGCCCTAAGCCGGTGCCGCCGGCGGCGTGTTCCTGATGCACCTGACTGAAAGGGGAAAGTGCCTTGGGAATATCCGATTCCTTCATGCCGATGCCGGTATCCGCCACGGTAAGAATGGCGGCGTTATTTTCCAGAATGCAGCTGACTTCAATCTCCCCGCCGGCTTCGGTGAACTTCATGGCATTGGAAATAAGGTTCAGGAAGATTTGCTTAATCTTTCGCTCATCGGCCATCAACGGGATGGATTCCGGCTGGCTGATGAAGCTTAGACCAATGCCGTCTCTGGCGGCTTTTTCCATGAACATACGTACGGATTGCTGGGCAATGGCGCAAACATCCATTTTTACGGCGTGCAGGTCCAGCTTGCCGGCATCGGCTTTTGAAAATTCAAGAATGTCATTAATCAATGAAAGCAGGTGCGTGCCGCAATCATGGATGTCAATCAGGCGCTCTTTCTGTTTGCCGTTGATATTACCGAAAAAGCCGGAGCCAAGCATTTCAGAAAATCCGATGATAGCGTTTAGTGGCGTGCGAAGTTCATGGCTCATATTGGCCAGAAACTCGGATTTTGCCTGATTGGCCATCACGGCGGATGTCTCGCTGAGTTTAACGCGATGCATTTGCCGCGCCACGGCCAGTGCAAATAGAGAAATGACCAGTGCAAACAGCACAAACACCATCAGGAAGAGGATGTCATTGACGCGCTCCTCGTCCCAGCGGGTGAAGATATCGTCCCCGGAAACAATGACGGTAATCAGCAGGTCAAGGCTTGGGATGGGGTGTGATGCAATGGCTCTGAGAGGCGTGCCTTCCGCCGCCTGCAACAGGATGGTATGTTGCTTGGGAACTTTCAGCAGGTTTTCGTCATTGACGATGCTTTTAATGGTGGCCATTTCCATCTCGCTATCCAGCGCATCCGCCAGAATACTGCCATCCACATGAAACAGCGCCATCTGAGTATGGCTATAATTATCGATGCTGTGAAAGAAGTTAAGGATATAGTTGCTGGGGATAGCAGCGGCCACCACCCCGCCAAATGTGCCGTCAAGATTGGTAATCGGGCGGGAAATAACAATGAAGTCTTCCTGATTCTGCATCCAGCTTTGTTGCCAGCTAATGTGAAAATACTCGCTATCGCTATGGTCAAGATGTGCGGAAAAGAAACTGCGATTGGCAACGGATGTTGTGCCTTCCAGCCATGTCTGAAAAAGTGGTTTGCGCGCCATGGCCTGAATTTCACCGTCTTTATCCGTCATTAACATGGCAGCAATTTGCGGCGTTTCCGTTGTCCAGTTAAACAGGTTCAGGTTGATATCCTGATTGAGTGTTTTTCCAAATAAGGCATTGAAATACTGGCGCTCAATGGCGCGTTTTAAGACCAGATCCACACCAAGAAAGGTCAGGCGGGTATGATCGGCCACGGTGCGGGCAATCCGCTCGGATTCCGTCATGCCATTCTCAATCGTGGAGTCGTAGCTGGTATAAGCACGCTTGACGATAATGCCGATATTCAGCAGCAGCATTGCCGCGCTGAACAGTACAATAACCCTTACCAGGGGGTTTTTCTGAGGTTCTTTGATATCGGCCATAAGCGAAGTATAGCAGTTTTATAAGGTGAGTGTCATGGTGATCGCATCAATCCGCTGTCCGGCAATTTCATAATAGCCTTTGCGGGAGCCGGTGCGTTGAAAGCCAAGCTTCTCATAGAGGCGTTTTCCCGCGTCATTGAAGGCTTCCACCTCAATGAAGAGCGCGCGCACATCAACGCAGGCTTCATGCGCCAGCAAATGGCGCATCATGTTTTCGGCCAGGCCATGTTTCCGTTTTTCCGGTAGCACGCCGATGGAGATAATCTCGGCCTCATCCAGCACAATACGCGCCAGCACAAAGCCGCAGATGGTGGCGTTATCATCGGTGGCAACAAAGCCGATCACCCCATGATCCAGCAAGTTTCTTAATTCTTTTTGTCCCCAATCTTTGGTGAAGCAGGCGCTGTGTAAGGTGGCCAGCCCGGAGATGTCTTTTTCTTCAATGGGGCGAATATAAAAGGGCTGCTCCATATCAGGCTGCTCCATAGATGAGGGGGGCTTTTGCGGCTTTTGCGTCGGCCGGGCGAATATGCAGCGGAACGCCAAGTTTCTGTGCCTGTTGCCCGGACATGTGCCGTTGATGGCATAAAGCGGCCAGTGTGGCGGCGGAGCTTTCCGGCAGCGGAAAAATCTGCGCGTTGTGCCCGATGGATGCTTCGGCATCGGTAAAGATCGGATTTTGCGTGTGGGACGGGATAGCGGCATAATCCACCAGCGCGATGGTATCGGTTGCTTCGGGTGTGGCAGGTTGCAGATCAAAGGACTGAACATAACATTGCCCGCGTGCGGCATTCAGCGCGATGGTGGCGGCGTGATGCTGAGATGATTGCTTAACGGCGAAGGCCAGCACTTCCAGCGACGTGAACCCTGAGGTTGGCGTGCCATGAGGCAGGGCATAGCCTTTGATGGCTGTCATTGCCAGCCGGACGCCGCTGAACCCGCCGGGGCCGATGGTGGCCGCCATCAGGGCGATATCGGCGGTGCTGAGATGGTGTTTTTCAAGGATGGCTGCCATATGCGGCACCAGCTGCTCCACCGTGTGTTGCTTGCTTTCACAGAAGGCGGTTTCCACTAACCTGCCCTGATGCATCAGGGCAACGGAGGGTGTTGGAAAACAGGTGTCGGCGGCAAGAATCCACATCCTGCCATCATAAAGACAATGGGGATGAAGAATCAATCAGTGAGTCGAGAAAATTAATTGCAGACCTTGATCATACGCTCATACGCGGCGGTGAAGCCGGAGAGATTGTAGGTGTCGATAGAGTAGGTTTTAAGGCGGGAATCACCACGCACGGTCATCTTGGAGCCGGCCTTCATTGCTTCAACCAGTTTCTTATCCTCCGCGGCATCCTTCGCCCAGGCAATGCGGGGGGTTTCTTCCGTGGTGAAAAGGTCGCTCTTTATTTTGCCTTCCACATCCAGCTTCACAATGCCGTTCTTTTTATAAGGATATCCGGAGGAAAAGCTGACTTCGGAGACGTTATTGCCACGGTAGGTAATGAGGGCATAAGGCTCGTTCCGGCGGCGGTAATTGCCCTTTTTATCGGTTGGAACGGAGGTCATGTAGCAGATTTTTTTACCGGTTTGATTGATGGTAAAGACATTCCAGTTTTTATGGGTGCTATCCAGTGACTGTGCGTTGGCGCTGCCGGCAATGATAAGAAGCCCACTTAAAATAACTGTAATGATTTTCATAATCCTGTTCACCTTTATTTTTTTGCTTATATTGAAGGCTGAGAAATGAATGTCAAGCATCTGTGGGTAGAAATTATGGGGAATGAGATAAAACATCTGGCAGTGGGCATCACCGGTGCTTCGGGCGCGGTTTATGGTGTGCGGTTGCTGGAGGCATTGGCGGAGGCGGGCGTGCAAACGCATCTGATGATGACCAAGGCCGCAGCGCTGACAGTGAAGCAGGAGGTGGGACTATCCGTTTCCGAGGTGCAGGCCAAGGCTGCGCATAGCTATGCGATTGGGGATGTGGGCGCCTGCACCGCCAGCGGTTCATTTAAAATGATGGGGATGGTGGTTGCTCCCTGTTCGATGAAGACACTGGCAGAAATTGCGTTGGGCTATAGTGCAAATTTACTTTCCCGCACGGCGGATGTGATGCTTAAAGAGCGGCGGCGGCTTATTTTATTGCCGCGGGAAACGCCGCTGACATCCGTGCATTTAAGGCATATGGTGACCTTATCCGATATGGGTGCGGTGATTGCCCCGCCGGTGCCGGCTTTTTATAGTAAGCCGGAAAAAATAGATGATTTAGTGAATCACACCGTGGCGCGGGTGCTGGATATGTTCGATCTGGAAGTGCCGATGCTGAAGGTTAAAAGATGGCAGGGGTTGGAGAATTCAGCGCTGGAAGCCTAATAGCTGCGATTATATTGCTGTTGGCGGCGGCGCTCGAGCAGTTTTTCAATTTCTGTGAGTTCCTTCGGCTTTTCGATAGGAACCGGATCCACCCGTTCCGGATAAGGCAGGCGCTGCAGGCGTGGGTCCTGCGGTTCCGGTGCGCGGCTAGGCTGGCAGGCGGCCAGTAATAGCAGCAGGCAGCAGGCATGAAGCGTTTTCATGATGCCGTATCCTCATAGCGTTCACGCTTTTTCATGCGGCGCAGGATCAAATCCCGCTTCATGCGGGAGACATGATCCACAAAGGTGATGCCGTTAAGGTGATCAATCTCATGCTGCACACACACGGCGGCCAGCCCTTCGGCTTCAAGTTCCCGCTGTTTGCCATGATAATCCAGATATTTCACCTTCACCCGCTTGGGGCGTTTAACCGCCGCAAACTGGCCGGGGAAGGAAAGGCAACCTTCGTCGAAGGTAAAAAGCTCGTCAGATTGCTCAATAATTTCAGGGTTGACCAGAAAGAGCGGGTCTGTGGCCGTTTCGTCGTAAGCATCCGGGTCGTAACGCTGGGAACCACGGGCAATATCCATCACCAGAATCCGCACCGGCCTGCCCACCTGAATGGCAGCCAGCCCCAGCCCATCACAGGTGCGCATGGTTTCCAGCATATCATCCATAAAAGCGCGCAAATCATCATCCACCTGCTTCACAGGTTTGGAAATTTCTTTCAGCCGTGGATCGGGTGATAAAACGAGTGGAAGAATGGCCATGAGCTTAGGATAAGCGGGCTTTGCAGTTTATTCAAGAATTACAAATTGCTTAAGCGCTTGAGGCATTCTTCTTTGCCCAGTGCCTCTAACACCAGCATCAGATCGGGCGCTTCCATGGTGCCGCACACGCCACTGCGGATGGCCGGCAGCACCTTGCCCAGCTTGGTGCCGTTGGCTTCGGCATAATCATACGCTACCTGCTTGATGGCTTCTCCCTTCCAATCGGCCAGCGCCTCCAATTTCGGCAGCAGATCAGCGATCACCGCCCTGCCTGCATCATCCAGCATGGCGGCGGCTTTTTCCGTATACGGCACACGCGCAAACACAAAGGCGGATTGCTCCGCAAGCTCCACCAAAGTCTGCGCCCGTTCCTTAAGAGCAGGCAGCAGGGCAAACAGAGCATCCTTGCTCTGCCCTTCCGGTGCAGTTTTCAGGAATGGCAGCAGCAACGCAAACAGATCATCCGTTGCCAACGCGCGCAGGTAATGCGCGTTCACGCTGGCCATTTTATCGAAATCGATCCGCGCGGGGGATTTGCTGATATGCTCCAGATCAAACCATTCCTGCGCCTGCCCGTCGCTGATGATCTCGTCATCCCCGTGGCTCCAGCCCAGCCGCAGCAGGTAATTACGCAAGCCCTCCGGCAGGTAGCCCATCTGCCGGTAAGCATCAATGCCCAGCGCGCCGTGGCGCTTGGAGAGCTTGGCGCCATCCGGCCCGTGGATCAGCGGAATATGCGCCATGTTCGGCACATCATGCCCCAGCGCCTCAAAGAGCAGTTTTTGCTTGAAACTGTTGGTCAGATGGTCATCGCCGCGAATCACGTGCGTAATTTTCATCGCGGCATCATCCACCACCACCGCCAGCATATAAGTGGGCGTACCGTCACTGCGCAGCAGAATCAGATCATCCAGAGAATCCGCCGGGATGGTGACTTCCCCCTGCACATGATCGCGCAAGCTTAGGCTGCCTTCCCGTGGGGTTTTGAAACGCACCACATAGGGTGCATCCGGGTGGGTTGCCGGGTCGGCATCCCGCCATGGGGACTGGAACATGAAGCGCTCGCCCTTTGCTTGCGCTGCTTCGCGTAATTCTGCCAGCTCTTCCGCCGGGGTGAAGCATTTGTAAGCATGGCCGCTTTCAAGAAGCTGGTGCGCGGCTTGCTTGTGGGCATCAATATTTTTGGACTGATAGACTGGTTCTTCATCTGGGTTGAGGCCCAGCCAGTTCAGCCCGTCAAAGATGGAATCCACCGACTCCTGTGAATTGCGCCCGGCATCGGTATCTTCCACGCGGATCAAAAACTTCCCGCCATTGGCACGTGCAAACAGATAATTAAACAGCGCCGTGCGCGCCACACCAATATGCAAGAAACCGGTGGGTGACGGGGCGATGCGAACGTGAACATTCATGACAGACTCATCCCTTATTCCTAAAATTTCCGTTTACGCAGTTTGGCGGGGTCAAAATCCTCCGGGTCGCCGGCGCGGCGTTTGCGCGGGCTGGTGGCTTCATTCATGGAGTTGATCAGCACCACAATCACCAGATTCAGCATCACGAAGGTGGTGCACAGGATGAACGTAATGAAATAGAGCCACGCATAAGGATGCTCCGTCATCACCGGGCGGGCAATTTGGGAAGCCCAGCTTTCCAGCGTCATCACCTGAAACAGCGTGAACATGGAGCGTCCGATATCCCCAAATAAATCCGGGAATTGCGCATGGAACAAATTTGTGGCCATGACGGCGAACACGTAATAGATCACCATCATCACCACCACGATGGAGGAAATGCCCGGAATGGAAGCGGCAATGGCGGTGATGACCCTGCGGAAGCGCGGCATGACGGTGAGGATGCGCAATATCCGCAAAATGCGGAACGCACGCAGCACGGCAAACGGCCCCGCGGAAGGGATGAGCGCAATGGCGGTGACGCCAAAATCAAACATGTTCCATGGGTCTCTGAAATAAGCCATGCCATGGGCAAACCAGCGCAGGCACACTTCCCCCACCAGCAGCATCAGGATGAACATGTCGATGAAGATCAGCAATTGATGCACATCCGCACTGAGTGAGCGGGAAGTTTCCAGCCCCAGCGTGATGGCATTGATAACCAGCAGCACCATGATGCTGTTGCGGAAGCGCGGATGCTCGGTGAATTCCAGCACGGAAGCACGAATCTTTGACAGGCTTTTGAGCATAATCAGCAGTTACGCCATCACGCCAAAGATGGCAATCAGTTTCATAAAAATTGCTTTTTTAAAGTAATAAACCCTTAACCTGAGCATGTTAACATTAGCTATGGGAAAAGGAAAGCCATTTGGTTTTGGAGGATTCTTTTCGCTTATCTTTCAAAATAAAGAAGCTTCACTGTGCTATAAACGTGAAGAAATCATTGATTTTTTCAAAGAGAATTTCTCTTCAGCATATCAGGATGAAAATGTCAGAGAGGCTGTGGCAAGAATTGCGGTGATGGATCCGACGAATGAATCCGATCAAAGCATCCAGAGTAGGGTTGAAAAAATATGGGAGATGCCGGCCTATAACAAAATCCGGTTTGCTTATCGGGAGTTATATCAATCTGCCATTCGTGAATTATTGGATTGGCATGAACAGGCACTGGCACTCAATAACGGGTTGGGTGAGGGGCTGACCGCTTTGGCTGAAAAGATAAAAGACGGAACAATTGATGCCACAATCCTCTCTCACAACATGGCAGAAGCCATGATGGATTTCATGCACCAAAAGGATAAAGCGCGAGGGAACGGCAATGGCGCCGGCGCCGGCCACGGCCAGCCATTGCGGTGATAGCAACGCCTAGCCGGCTTTTTTGGCGGCGCGGGAGGCTTTTTTACGCTCATTCGGATCCAGCTCACGCTTGCGCAGGCGCAGGCTTTTGGGGGTCACTTCCACCAGCTCATCCTCTTCAATGTAGGAAATCATATCTTCCAGCGACATTTTGCGTGGCGGCACCAGACGCACCGCTTCATCAGTGCCGGAGGCGCGGACATTGGTCAGTTGCTTGCCTTTGAGAATATTAATTTCAAGATCATTTTCGCGGTTATGTTCACCCACAACCATGCCCATATAGACTTTCTCTTGTGGGTTGACGAACATCACGCCACGATCCTGCAGGTTAAAGATGGCATAGGCCACGGCTTCGCCCTGATCGGTGGAGATGAGTGCGCCATTGCGGCGGCCGGAAATGTCACCTTTATAAATATCATGGCTGTGATAAAGGCGGTTCATGACGCCGGTGCCGCGCGTATCGGTTAAAAATTCGCTCTGATAGCCGATCAGGCCACGGGAGGGCGCATGGAAAATGATGCGGGTTTTGCCGCCGCCGGAGCTGCGCATATCTGTCATGGTGGCTTTGCGTTTGGACATTTTTTCAACGACCGTGCCGCTATATTCATCATCCACATCCACCATCACTTCTTCAATGGGTTCCAGCAGGTTGCCGTTTTCATCTTTTTTCAGCAGCACGCGCGGGCGGGAAACGGTCAGTTCAAACCCTTCGCGGCGCATGGTTTCAATCAGCACGCCAAGCTGAAGTTCGCCCCTTCCGCCCACTTCAAAGGATTCTTTGTTGTCGGATTCGGTCACGGTGATGGCCACATTGGTTTCAGCTTCCGCAAAAAGACGATCACGAATCATGCGGCTGGTCACTTTGCTGCCTTCCGTGCCGGCGAAAGGTGAATCATTCACGCTGAGTGTGATCGCCATTGTTGGGGGATCAATCGGCGTGGATTGCACCGGCTCTTTAACGGCAGGATCACAGATGGTATCGGATACGGAGGCAATGGTTGTGCCTGCGATGGAAATGATGTCACCGGCATGGGCTTCTTCCACGGGAACGCGGGTCACGCCGTTAAAACTCTGCAATTTGGTGAGGCGGCCGGTTTCTACTTCCTTGCCTTCAAGGTTAAGTACTTTGATCGGCATGTTGAGTTTTGCGACACCGCTGATAACGCGGCCGGTGAGTACGCGACCCAGGAAGGAATCTGATTCCAGCAAGGTTGCCAGCATGGCAAAAGGTGCATTTTTATCCACTTGCGGTGGTGGCACGTGGCTCATGATCAAATCCAGCATGGGGGTCAGGTCTTTGCGCTCATCATCCAGCTCTTTCACGCACCAGCCATCGCGGCCGGATGCATAAAGAATCGGGAAATCCAGCTGTTCCTCATTGGCATCCAGCGCGGCGAACAGGTCAAACACCTCATCCACCACCTCATCGGGGCGGCCATCGGGGCGATCCACCTTGTTGATAACAACCATGGGCTTTAAGCCCTGCGCCAGTGCCTTGCCCAGCACAAATTTGGTTTGCGGCATGGGGCCTTCGGCGGCGTCCGTCAGCAGGATCACGCCATCGGCCATGCTAAGAACACGCTCCACTTCCCCGCCAAAATCGGCGTGGCCGGGTGTGTCGATAATATTGATGCGGGTGTCATTAAGTTGAATGGAGGTGCATTTTGCCAGAATGGTGATGCCGCGCTCCTTCTCCAGATCATTGCTATCCATCACCCGTTCATCCACGGATTGGTTGTCACGGAAGGTGCCGGATTGTTTCAGCAGTGAATCAATCAAGGTTGTTTTGCCATGGTCAACGTGGGCGATAATGGCGATATTGCGAAGATCTGTCATAGTTTATCCTGAAAATGTTTGGCGTTCCTTACTGGTTGGCGCACCAAAAGGAAAGGATTTTCCATAAAGTGGCTTGCTATGATTTTCGTTGCTCGCTAATTTCGGTGGTTATGGTGCAGGATGTTTCGGTTGGAGAAATTATAAAAACGCAGGAGTCTTGTGGCATTTGCGGTGATTCAGAGGCGCGGATTCTCAGCCATACCGGGCGGCATTATCAGGCGCTGACCACGGTGATCTGTACCGGGTGCGGCATGGTGCATAGTGAACCGATTCCATCACAGGCGGAGCTTCAGGCTTATTATAAAAAGCAATATCGGGATGATTATAAGGGTGCGGTGCGCCCAAAACGCAAGCATGTGCTGCGCTATAGCCGGGGTGGGCTGGAGCGGCTTTCGCGCCTGCTGGGCTTTGTGGCAACAGGTAAATTACTGGATGTTGGCAGTGGCAGCGGTGAGTTTGTAACGCTTGCACGCTTGCACGGCTTTGAAGCGGAAGGGCTGGAACCGCATGAAGGCTATGCCAATTATACCGGGAAACATTATGAGATTCCGGTGGTTAATGCGCCATTGGAAAAGGCAGATATTCCTGCCGAAAGCTATGATGTGATTACGCTCAACCACGTGCTGGAGCATTTGCGCAGTCCTTTTGAGGCGTTATCCCTTCTGCATTCATGGTTGAAGCCGGGCGGGCTGATTGCGGTGGATGTGCCGGATATTGAGGCTTGCAATCATTCCCCCACCAACCGGTTTCATTTTGCGCATATTTACAATTTCAATCACGCGACACTGGCTGCCACGTTGGAAAAAGCAGGCTTTACGGTGGAAGCGCGGCCGGAATATCAGGGCACCATTTTATTTGCCCGCAAGACGCATGCTTCGGATGCGGCGCGGAAGATACCATTGCCGAAAAATTATGCGCGTTTGTGGCAACTTCTTTCGGAGGATTCCACTCAGAAGCATTATGTGAAGGCAACGCCCTATAAGCGCTTTTTGAGCAAGGCCGTGCATTACCCGCTGGAATATCTACACGCGCTGCTGCTGTGGAACCGCCGGCGGATTATCCAACGGCAATATCAGCGCATGTTTGGCGCTTAAGCGGATTTGAGTGCCACCTCCGGCATGTCCAGATGCTTGACGCCGGCAACAATTTTGGCGATCAGGCTGTAATGCTCGGGCAGGATCTTGTTAAGGTAAAAACGCGCTGTGGCGAGTTTGGCTTCGTAGAAGTCGGAGTCGATCTCTTCACCCCCACCTGATTCTGTTCCAGAATCAGACTCACCCATCGAGGGGGAGTTAAGGGACGCGGAACTATTACTCCCCACCTGTGGGGGAGTCGAGGAGCGTAGTGACTCGGTGGGGGGGAACTTACCCAACTTCTCCAAAGAAATTTTCGCTGAACGCGCCCAGATATAGCCAAGCGTGACCAAACTGAACAGGCGCAGATAATCTGCCGAAGCACCGGCGGCCTCATCTTTGTTGGAAAGACCTTTCTGCGCGATCCACATGGAAGATTGCTGGAGTGAACGGAACGCCTGATAGAGCGGCTTGGTGAATTCCGCCATCTCCGGCACGTCACGATTTTCGGTGATGAATGCTTCCACCGGGTGGAAGAAGCGGCGCAGCAGGCGGCCGGTATTCATGCCCAGCTTGCGCCCCACCAGATCAAGTGCCTGCACGCCGTTCGTGCCTTCATAAATTTCGGCAATGCGGGCATCACGCAGATATTGTTCCACGCCATATTCCTTGATGTAGCCATAGCCACCCAGCACCTGCACGGCGGTGTTGGCGGTGCGCGTTCCTTCCTCGGTCAGATGCGCTTTGACGATGGGTGTCATCAGCTGCACAAATTCATCGGACCCCGCGCGTTGTTCTTCATCCGGGTGATTATGGCTGAAATCCACATGCAGCGCCGTCCAGCAGGCAAGGATGCGCGCGCCTTCGGTGAAGCTTTTCATGGTCAGCAACATGCGCCGCACATCCGGGTGCACGGTGATGGGGTCTGCCGGTTTATTAGGCAATGCAGCACCTTTTAAGGCGCGTCCTTGCAAACGCTCCTTGGCATATTCAAGGGCGTTCTGATAGGCCACTTCTGCCACACCCAGCCCCTGCATGCCCACCAGCAATCTCGCTTCGTTCATCATGGCGAACATGGCGCGCAGGCCTTTATGCGGTTCACCCACCAGATACGCTTTGGCATCATCATAATTCATCACGCAGGTGGGGCTGGCATGGATGCCCATTTTATGTTCAAACGAGCCGCAGGAGATGTTATTCCGCTCCGCCATTTCGCCGTTTGCATCCAGATTATATTTTGCGCCAACAAATAAGCTGATGCCTTTGACACCCTCCGGCGCGCCGGGCAGGCGGGCGAGGATGAGATGGATGATGTTTGGGGTGGCGTCTTGTTCCCCACAGCTGATAAAAATCTTAGTGCCGTTAATGGCATAGCTGCCATCATCTTTGGGGGTGGCGGTGGTGCGCAGCAAGCCAAGATCCGTCCCGGCCTGAGGCTCCGTCAGGCACATCACGCCCGTCCATTCCCCGCTGGTGAGCTTGGGCAGGTAATGCTGTTTTTGCTCATCCGTGCCGAATAAATGCAGCGCAGTATAGGCGCCATGGGTCAGGCCGGGCAGCAGGCCGAAGGAAAGATTGGCGGAGCAGATCATCTCAATCAGCGGTGTGTTGACCACATGTGGCAGGCCCTGCCCGCCATATTCCGGGTCGCAGGCAAAGCTGGGCCAGCCCGCTTCCACATAAGCCTGATAAGCATCCACGAAGCCATCTGGCAGGGTCACCGTGCCTCTTCCATCCGCGTCCGTGCCATATTTCAGACCCTGCTCATCGCCCGTTTGATTGAGCGGAAACAGCACTTCCTGCGAGAAGCGCGCGCTTTCTTCCAAAATAGGGTCAACAATCGAAAGATCATCATAACCGGGCACAACACCCTGATATTGCTGAATTTCAAGGAATTCATTTAGGGCAAATTGATAATCTCTAATCGGCGCGTTGTAGCTTGGCATGGGTTAGGTCTCCTCTCTATTTCTAAGTATAGCAGAAATTTGTTGTTTGAGTTCAGGAATATATACTTCCACCGTTTCCCAAATCTGTAGCGGGTTAATGCCCATATAATCATGAATGATAATATTGCGCATATTGATGATTTTGCGCCATGGAATATTTTGAAATGTTTGGCGAAATTCCAGTGAAAGATTATTTGCTGCTTCGCCGATGATTTCAATATTCCGTTCAATCGCCTGTTGAGAAACGTCAATTCTGCCGTACTCAGCGATGTATTTTTCAATTTTCTCAATCGCTTCCATGATATGCTGAAGATACGTATAATTATCCTTCACAGCAGCCGCGCTCCTTCAAGAATACTTTCTTTAATCAGCGGGTTGAGATAATCATCGGTCTTAATCTGTACTTTCTTGTGCACCAGATCCTCAACATCCAGCTGAAACGAGGACGTGTCAAATAGTGTGAGCGGCTTTGTGGCCGTGACCAGCAGATCCACATCGCTGTTTTCCGTGGCCTCACCACGTGCAACGGAGCCGAACACGCGCACATTCGTCAGCCCGTATTTCGCCGCAATGCGTAGGATATCTTCGCGGTAATTGTCTCGTAATTCCTGCAGGTTCATAATTTGCCTATGATAGCATGTTTTTCCCATAGTTCGAACCATTGTCATCATGATCGCTCCGTCAGCCATACGATTGATGATAATGCCAGACAAACTGTGATCTCTCCCCACAGGAAAGTTTCCAGTGGCAACCTAAACACCAGCGTAAACGCCAGAAAAAACCAATGAATACTTAAAAAGCCAAAGGCGTAAAGATGCAGCATTGCAGGATGAAAAGGCCGGTTCCGCCATACTGGAAATGCCAGTAACAAACGGGAAATTGCCATCCAGCTGATGCGGAACAGGCGCAACACCAACCCATGACTGTGTGATGTAGGAGCGCGTTGTGCTGCCTCGTCCTGCCCGAAAATAAATTTTCGACGAATGCGTTGCGTTGAGGTTCCGCGCATGTGTGCCACCCAGCGAAAACGCGTGAAAGACGCAATCGTGCAGGAAATGTAGTAGGCAAATAAGGCAGCGGTGCAGAGTAAAATATCACCCGTCAGTGGTGCGTCAGGTTGCTGTATCAGAGCAAAGAAAATCCCACCAAACATAATGAAACTGCCAAAAAAATCCGATGCTAAATCATAAAGCCCGCCTTTATCGGAAACTTGGCCTGTGTAGCGTGCCAGCTGACCATCGGCATAATCCAAAATGACGGAGGCCAGTAAAAGAATGATCGTCAGCGCATCATATGCCTGCCCGGTGGTGCATAAAATGCCAACCCCCACACGGCAGATGAAACCGAGCAAAACCAACCATTCTGGACGGCAGGACGTTTTTGAAAGTGGGTAGACCAGCAGCCATGAAAGCAGCATGGGAAGTTCGTCCACATAAGGCAGACGGTCCCGCGAAAGCGGAAGCTTCACGCTCCTGTTATAGTCCTTGAACAAATTCACCATGTCATAATAACGTGCGAAACGGTGACGGCTGGGTTAGAAAGGGTTTATGGATGATAGCAGGCATGACCTTTTTTCAGTTGCTGCGGCGAAAAAGCAGCAGGAGTCTTCACGATCTTTAGAAAAAGACGGCAGCAACGTACCGGAATTTACGGTGTCGGAGATTTCCGGTGCGCTGAAGAAAACGGTGGAAGATCGTTTTGGTCATGTGCGGGTGCGCGGGGAAATTTCCGGCCTGAAAATTGCAGCCAGCGGGCATGTGTATTTTTCCCTGAAGGATGAAAATGCCGTGCTGAATGCCATTTGCTGGAAAGGCGTGGCGGCGAAGCTGCCTTTTACCCCGGAAGAAGGGCTGGAAGTGCGCGCCACGGGCAAGCTTTCCACCTATGCCGGGCGGTCGAACTATCAGCTGATTGCGGAATGGATGGAACCGGCGGGGGAAGGTGCGCTGATGGCACTGCTGGAAAAGCGCAAGCGGGAACTTCAGGCCGAGGGTTTATTCAAGGCGGAGCATAAACAGGCATTGCCGTTCCTGCCGCGTGTGATTGGGGTGGTAACATCGCCAACGGGCGCGGTGATTCGTGATATTCTGCACCGGCTTTCCGACCGTTTTCCATGCCATGTGATTTTGTGGCCGGTGGCGGTGCAGGGTGAAGGGGCAGCCGGGCAGATTGCCGCTGCGATTGAGGGGTTTAATCACCTGTTGCCAACGGATGAAATTCCTCAGCCGGATGTGCTGATTGTGGCGCGTGGTGGTGGCTCGGTGGAGGATTTATGGGCGTTTAATGAGGAAGTGGTGTGCCGCGCGGCGTTTGCCTCACGCATCCCGCTGATTTCTGCCGTGGGGCATGAAACAGACACAACATTGATTGATTATGTGGCGGATAAACGCGCCCCCACGCCCACGGCGGCGGCAGAAATGGCGGTGCCGGTGCGGGCTGAATTACGCGCATATATTGATGAGGTGAGCTTGCGGGTCAATGGTGCTATGCATCAGCGTTTACGCAGGGAAGAGGAGCGGCTTCAGGCGCGTGCAGGCAGCCTGCGCACGCCGCAGCAGGTGCTGGAGCATATGGCGCAGCGTGTGGATGACCGTGGCGAGCGGCTTAATGCTGCGATGCAGCAAAAACTGCGCCTGCTGGATGACAGGATGGCGCGGCTGAAGGTGGCGCTTTCGCCGGAAATGCTGCGACGCAGCATTTCGGTTCATGCCGAGCGCCTGATGCATCGCGGTGCTTTGCCGGCGGCGTTAATCACCCGGCCGATCAAACAGAAGCAGGAACGGCTGGACGGCCTCAGCCGGATGCTGGAGAGTTTGAATTACAAGGCGGTGCTGGAGCGCGGCTTTGCCATTGTGCGTGACGAAAAAGGAATGCCGGTGACTCGCGCGCAGCAGGCGCAAAAGGATATGAATCTGGAAATTGAGTGGGCCGATGGCAGGAAGCGGATGGTGGTTGATGGTGATGGTCGGTCGTAGGCCGTTTGCAAAAAGGCTTATTCTGGATCACCCAGCCGTTCAATTTCCCAGCGAAGAGTGATGCCGAATTGCTCTTTGACTTTGCTGCGTAACATTTCGCCCAGCGCTTCCAGATCGGCCGCGCGGCCATGCTCCGCATCGGTGTTGATCAGAAAGTTGGTGTGCTTCTGTGACACTTGCGCGGTGCCGTGCTGAAGGCCACGCCCGCCGATTTCATCCACCAATTGCCACGCTTTCTTGCCGTTTGAAGTGGCGGGATCCGGATTGGCAAAGGTGCTGCCGCCGGTGCGTTCCCGCACGGGTTGGCTGGCTTCACGGCTGGCGGAAATTTCTGCCATACGCGCCAGAATGTCTTGCTGCTTGCCTTTTTCCCCTTCCATGATGGCCGCGGTGACGATGGCGCCTTCCGGCAGGGTGCTGTGGCGATAGGTGAGGTTCAGTGCTGCTGCGGGAAGCCATTCGATGGTGCCATCGCGGTGCACGATCTGCACTTTTTGTACAATATCCTTCATTTCCCTGCCATACGCGCCGGCATTCATTTTCACCGCGCCGCCGATTGTGCCGGGAATGCCGATTAAAAATTCCAGCCCGGTGATGGATGCTTGCGCGGCATAGTTTGCCAATTGCTGATCCGGCATGGCCGCGCCGGCGGTGATATTGTTGTTATCATCTGTGGCTGTATTAAAACCGCGACCAAGGCGAATTACTACGCCGCGAATGCCGCCATCGCGGATGATCACATTAGAGCCAACGCCAAGAACGGTGACGGGAATTTCCGCCGGAAGCGCTTTTAAGAACCGGGATAAATCGTCCACATCCGCCGGGCGAAAGAGGATATCCGCCCTGCCGCCTACGCGAAACCAGGTGGTTTTCGATAAATCCGCACCCTGCCGCAGCGTGCCGCGCACGGGAATGGCAAGTGTGGTTTGTAATTGTTGCGCATCCATGCTGCTTTTTAACGCGCATTTGCTTTAAGGCCAGCATAAATCAACGGAGTTGATGTGGTTTTCATCAAAGCGCTATGGCAGCCTTCCATCCCGCGCATTACCTGCTATAGTTAGACACTGTTATTAAATTAGGAGATATTTTGCCATGAGATTGATTTTGCTAAAGAACAAAGAAAATTTTGCAGAGAATAGCGGGTCTATTTTCAAGAAATTTGTCTAATCTTATGCGTTTATTCTTAACAATGATGGCGATGGTTTTGCTTGTGTCTTGCTCCGGCGGGGGCTCTCTGCCATTTTCGGACTATCTGCCGACTTTCGGTAAAAGCCTGCCACCGGTGACGGATGGGCAATATACGCTTGGTGCGGGGGATCAGCTGCAGATCACCGTGTTTGGGGAGCCGGAACTTTCCGGCCAGTTTGCCGTTGAAAATGATGGCGTGATATCCTTCCCGCTGTTGGGGGATGTGCCCGCCGCGGGGTTAACAATCACCGGGCTTTCCCAGCGTGTTTCCGCCATGCTGCAACAGGGCTTTGTGAATAACCCGCAGCTTTCGATTTCAGTGTTGAATTACCGGCCGTTTTTTATTCTGGGTGAAGTGAATGCGCCGGGCAGCTTTCCCTATGAGAGCGGAATGCGGATGCTTAATGCCGTGGCGCTGGCGGGGGGGTATAGTTACCGCGCGAAAGAGGATGATTTTATTATCCGCCGTGGGGAGCGTGAATATCGCGCCAATGAAACCACCATTGTGCTGCCGGGGGATATTATCCGCGTTCAGGAACGCTGGTTTTAAAAACAGTTCAGCTTGCCTGATGGCGCTTTTTCCGGCATAGCATTTCAGAAACAAGATTGAGGAGTATTGCCATGCAAGCCGCCGCCAGTAACATTGAAGATTTTAACCCGGACGTGCCATATAAGCTGGATCGTAATCTGGCGCTGGAAATGGTGCGGGTGACGGAGGCTGCCGCCGTGGCGTGCAGCAAGTGGATTGGCATGGGAGATTCCGATGCTGCCGATCAGGCCGCAGTGGACGCCATGCGCACGGCGCTGAACTCCATTGATGTAACGGGTACGGTGGTGATTGGCGAAGGCGAGCGTGATCAGGCGCCCATGCTTTATATCGGCGAAAAAGTGGGGCTTGGCAGTGGCCCGGTGGTGGATATTGCGCTTGACCCGCTGGAAGGAACTTCCATCTGCGCCAAGGCCGCACCCAACGCGCTGGCCGTGGTGGCGATGGCAGAAGAAGGCGGGTTTTTGAATGCGCCGGATGTGTATATGGATAAAATTGCCGTGGGGCCGGGCCTGCCAGAGGGTGTGATTGCTTTGGAAAATAGCACGGAAGCCAACCTGAAAAATGTGGCAAAAGCTAAGGGCGTGGATGTTTCAGATTTGCTGGTGGTTGTGCTGGAGCGTGATCGTCATAGCAAGCTGGTGGCCGATTTGCGACAGGCCGGTGCGCGCGTGCAACTGATTGGTGATGGCGATGTGGCGGGCATTATTGCCGCCACGCGGCCAGAAACTGGCGTGGATATGTATATGGGCATTGGTGGCGCGCCGGAAGGTGTGCTGGCTGCCGCCGCTTTGGCCTGTGTTGGCGGGCAGATGCAGGGCAGGCTGATTTTTGAACAAAGCGGTGAGGGTGATCAGACCATTGATGACGCGCAGAAGGAAAATGCACGCCGCATGGGCATTACGGATTTAAACCGGGTTTACACCCGCAAGGAACTGGCACGCGGTGATGTGATGTTTTCCGCCACGGGTGTGACCAGCGGCTGGATGCTGGATGGCGTGCGGCGCTATCCCGGTGGCGCTACCACGCACAGCCTGGTGACACGCACCCGCACCGGTACGGCGCGCTTCGTGCATACGGAGCATAATTTCCGGATTAAGAAAGAGGTTTAGGGATTATCACGCCGGTTGGCGATTTATCTTAGCAACCGTCTATTCCTATTCCCACTCGATGGTGCCGGGGGGTTTGCTGGTGATGTCGTAGGTCACGCGGTTGATGCCTTTAACCTCGTTGACGATGCGGCTGGAAACGCGGTTGAGGAAGCTATGATCGAACGGGTAAACATCCGCCGTCATGCCATCGGTGCTGGTCACAGCGCGGAGCGCGCAGACAAATTCATAGGTGCGGGCATCACCCATCACGCCCACGGTGCGCACGGGCAGAAGCACGGCAAAGGCCTGCCAGATGGCGTCATACAGCCCGGCACTCCGAATTTCCTGAATGTAGATGGCGTCCGCTTCTTGCAGGATACGCACTTTTTCAGCGTCAACTGCGCCGGGAATGCGGATGGCCAGCCCGGGGCCGGGGAAAGGATGGCGGCTGACCATCTCTTCCTTCAAGCCAAGTGTGCGGCCAAGCTCCCGCACTTCGTCTTTAAATAATTCACGTACCGGCTCCACCAACTCCATTTTCATATGGGCGGGCAGGCCACCCACATTATGGTGGGATTTGATGGTGACTGCAGCATCACCATGCACGGAGACGGATTCGATCACGTCCGGGTAGAGCGTGCCTTGCGCTAAAAAATCGGCATCGCCAATTTTTCCTGCCTCTTCGTCGAACACGTCAATGAAAGTGCCGCCGATGATTTTGCGTTTCTTTTCCGGGTCATCCACGCCTTTGAGTTTGCCAAGAAACAGCTCCGAAGCATCCACCTGATGCAGGGGAATGTGGAAATCCTCAAATAGTTCCTTCACCTGTCTGGCCTCATCCTTACGCAGCAAGCCATGATCTACAAAGATGCAATGTAGTTGATCGCCAATGGCCTGATGCAGCAGGGCAGCCACTACGGTGGAATCCACCCCGCCGGAGACGCCGGCAATCACGCGGCCTTTGCCCACTTGTTTGCGGATTTTCGCAATTTCCATTTCAAGGAAATTATCCATCGTCCAATCACCCGCGCAGCCGCAAATATCATGCGTGAAGGCGCGGAGCAATTTTGCGCCGTCGGGTGTGTGCACCACTTCCGGGTGAAATTGCACGCCGTAAAACAGGCGTGCTTCATTGGCGATAAAGGCATAAGGCGAGTGTTCCGTGGTGGCAACCACGCTGAAACCTTCCGGCAGGGCGGTAATTTTATCGCCATGGCTCATCCACACCTGATGCTGTGAATCTTGCGGCCAGAAATCGTTATACAAGGTGCAGTGTTGCTCAACATGCAGCATTGAGCGGCCATATTCACGCTCATGACTGGCTTCCACCCGGCCACCCAGCAAATGGCACATCAGCTGCTGGCCATAGCAGATGCCGAGGATGGGCAGGTTAAGCTCAAAAATTTCCGGGGTGATGTTCGGTGCACCGTCACCATAAATGGAGCTGGGGCCGCCGGAGAGGATAATGCCCTTTGGGTTGAAGGCGCGGATTTCTTCCAGACTGGTTGTGTAGGGCTTAATTTCACAATAAACATGGCTTTCACGCACGCGCCGCGCAATCAGCTGGGTGACTTGTGAACCAAAATCCAGTATAAGCATTTTTTCCATGGGTATGAGGTATACGAAGGAATGAAGGAAATGAAAGTAGAAACTGTGAATGAACCGCATGATTTTTTAAGTGATGAGCCGATTGTCATTCGTGCATTCTACCGTTTTGTGCCGGTTGCGGATTGTGAAGATGTGAAGCAAACCTTGCTGCCGCTGTGCCGTGAGTGGGGTTTGAAAGGCACGATTCTTCTGGCTTCGGAGGGGATTAATTCCACCATTGCGGGGCCGCGTGCCGGAATGGATCAGCTTTTTGCATGGTTTGATGCGGATGCACGCTTTGCCGAAATGGAATTTAAAGAACATGTGGCGGAATTTATGCCGTTCCAGCGGATGAAAATTCGCCTGAAGCAGGAAATTGTGCGTCTGGCTTATGACGATCTGGATATGGAAAATGTGGGGGATTATATCCGCCCGGAAGCATGGGATGATTTCATCGCACAGGATGATGTGGTGGTGATTGATACGCGCAATGATTATGAGGTGCAGATTGGTACATTCAAAGGGGCGGTGAACCCGAAAACGGCGGATTTCCGGTCGCTGCCGCAGTGGGTGACGCAGCATCTTGATCCACAAAAGCACCGCAAGGTGGCGATGTTCTGTACCGGCGGCATTCGCTGTGAAAAATCAACGGCACTGCTCAAGCAGATGGGCTTTCCGGAGGTGTATCATCTCAAAGGCGGCATTCTGCAATATCTGGAAGATACCAAAAATAAAAATGGTATGTGGCAGGGTGATTGCTTTGTGTTTGATGACCGGGTGGCGGTGGATGCCGCGCTTGCGCCGGCGCAGACGGTAATTTGCCGCAATTGCTCCACACCGGTGGAACATCCGCAGCAGCCCGATAACAACCATAAAGGTGTGATCTGTGGGGCTTGTCAGAAAGCGGGCAAGCATCTGGAAAAATATGAAGTGCAGGACATGGCGAATTAGATGACAGATCACGCAGCAAACGCTGAAAGCCAGGTTTCCGGAGAAGATTCACCTAAAGTTCAGCCGCCACCGAAACGTTCCTATGCGCGATTGATGGCGGTGCAGGCGGTTTATTCGCAGGAATTTGGCAATCGTCCGGACATGATGGAGGTGGAGCAGGTTCGCTTCTTTGAGCAACAGGCGCAGGGTCGGGGGCAGGCGGAAGATGTGCCGAAGGCGGATCGTGCCTATTTCAGAAAGCTGGTGGCCGGGGTAACGGAGAAGGAATCGGAGTTGGATGAGGTGATTGAACGCCATCTGGCCGAGGGTTGGTCTTTAAGCCGGCTGACACCGGTGGTGCATGCCATTTTGCGTGTTGCCATTTATGAGTTGCTGATGATGGAAGAGATTCCGGCTAAAATCATCATCACGGATTATGTGAAAATTACCGCTGCTTTTTTTGAAGAGTCGGAGCCGCGCTTCGTCAATGCATTGCTGGATGGTGCGGCGCAATTTTATCGCGATTAAGCAGATTGTGATGGCATGCAGGAATTTGAGCTGATTCACCGTTATCTGAAGCCGCTTGCGACGGATGCCGCCGCCGCAGGGTTGATGGATGATGCGGCGCTGTTGAATGTGCCATCAGGAAAAGAGCTGGTGATAACCAAAGATGTTCTGGTGGAAGGCGTCCATTTTTTGCCGGGTTGCTTGCCGGAGGTGGCCGCCGCACGGGTGATGGGCAGCAATTTATCCGACATTGCCGCGATGGGTGCCGTGCCATATGGCTATTTTCTGGGGGCGGCATTACCAAAAATCAAGGAAAGCTGGGTGCAATCCTTCTGTGGGGCGCTTGGGGATTGGCAATCGGCTTATGGTGTAGCGCTGCTGGGTGGAGATACGGTGCAGGCCTCCGGGGTGGGGATGATTTTTTCCTGCACGATATTGGGGCTGGTGGATGCCGGATGTGCGCTGCGCAGAATTGGCGCACAGGCGGGTGATGATGTGTATGTTTCCGGGCAATTAGGGCTGGGTGCTTTGGGGCTGGCCGTGCAACAAAAGCGGATTGCGCTGGATGATGCCATGTTGCAGGCGGCGGCCATCGCGCGGTTTAACCAGCCGGAGCCGCGCATTACGCTGGGGCGTGCGCTGGTGGGTGTGGCTTCATCATGTATGGATATTTCTGACGGCATTGCCGGGGATGTTCAACAGTTAGCGCGAGCAAGTGCGGTTGATCTGGAAATTAGCATGGCTGGGTTGTTGCAAGCATTGCCGGGCGGCATGGATGATGCGGCGCAGAAGATTGCGCTGCAAGGCGGGGATGATTATGAATTGCTGTTTACCGCTGCGCCGGAAAAGCGGGATATGGTGCAGGCGGCGGCGGATAAAGCGGAATGTGCGGTGGCATTAATTGGTAAGGTGACGCCACCAAACCATGCCGAAAAGCCAGCAGTGCGGTGGCTCAACGATGCGCCAGACGCAACAAAGCCGCCAGAAGGCGGCTTTGAGCATGATTTTTAAGAAAATGCTTCTTTGTGACTTGCTTTCCAGGCAGATTTGCAGTCATTATTTGAAAAATGAAAAATAAAAATGCTTTTACATTGGTTGAGTTATCAATTGTTTTAGTGATTTTGGGCTTGATTATTTCAGGGGTCATCGTTGGCCAAAGTCTGATTTTTGCTGCTAGAATAACTGACCAAGTCTCTCAGATTCAGCAATATCATACTGCAACGCAAAGTTTTCAAACAAAATATGACTGCCTGCCGGGTGATTGCAGTAACGCTCAAGATTTCGGCTTTAAAGCAAGGGGTTCTTATCCCGGAACCGGTAATGGTGATGGTTTTATTGAAGGTAATTGGGGTGGTTATGCGACAAATAATCGTGGCAACGTTCAAAACGGTGAGAATACCATGTTTTGGAACGATTTATTTGTGGCTGGTTATATTAGAGATACATTAAATTCTGTAAGCTGTACTGCACCTGTCGGCAATTACGATAGCAGCAATATCCATGAGATTTTTCCCCAAAGCAGGCTAGGGTCAGACATGCATATTATTGTTTTTAGTGCCAGTGATACGAATAAAGCCGGCATTCCATATTTTGGCCTGACCGGTATGCTTACTTCTAATTTAAGTGGCTATAATATTGGTTTAGGTAACTTTACCCAGCAAAATAATGTGCCGGTTGAAGCGGCGTATGGCATCGACAGAAAAATGGATGATGGGAACCCGCTGACAGGTACAATCACAGCTCAACGGCTGCTTAATGGTGCGCCGGCAAGCTATCCACTTGCATGGGTGGGTACGGCTACAGGCTCAACGGCTGCCGCTGCAAGCACGTCAACTTGTTATGACAATCTTGGCAATACTGCGAACCCTGTAACCTATTCTATGTCAGTCAATGGTGGCCGGCAGCGTACCTGCAGCTTAGCATTTGAATGGTAAGCTGGCTCAACGATGCGCCAGACGCAACAAAGCCGCCAGAAGGCGGCTTTGAGCATGATTTTTAATGATGCCCGGCAAGGGCATTGCTGAAAATTAGGCGGCTTTTTTCTCAGCCTTTTTTTCAGTTTTCTTTTCTGCTTTAGGGGCAGCTTCTTTCTTTTCTAATTCTTCGGCAATTTCGTCGGCACTCAGAACCACTTTACGGCCTTTATAGAAACCGTCCGGTGAAACGTGATGCGGGCGGGAAAGTTCACCGCTGGTTTGGTTTTCCACCACGGTGACGGAACCGAGTGCATGATGCGAGCGGCGCATATTACGCTTGGATTTCGAGGTTTTACGCTTAGGGACAGCCATTTTATTTCTCCTTCCGGTTCTGATTTATGACAGTAAAGCATTGCCATCGTAACCAGAATCTTTTAATCACTTGCGGAAGCTATTTTCCACAAAATCGAAGGGGGCGTATAGCGCAATTATTCTATGAAATCCAGTATTATTTTAATTCTTACATTCATAACACTTTCCGGCTGCATCACGCGGGAGGCGGCTGTGGGCTATGTTGCCGAGGGTGTGGCGGTGGACGCAATTCAGCCCGGCATGACTGAAGATGAAGTGCAGCAGGTGATGGGCAGCCCCAGCACGGTGAGTGATTATGGCGTGCCGGTTTGGTATTATCTGGGTGCAAAAGTTAAGCGCAGCACGCTGGCGCAGGATAAAGTGGCCAGCCAACGCCTTATTGCCGTGACATTTGATGGGCAGCAGCGCGTGACGAAAGTTGAAGAGCTTGATGCATCGGCGCGGAAGGACGTGACCTTTGCCGAGGATGCCACACCAACCGAAGGCAATGAAATGAATATGATGCAGCAATTGCTGGGTAATCTTGGTCGCTTCAATCCAAATAATCGTCGGTAATGATGGATAAAATAAGGATTGTAGGCGGTAAACGCCTCAAGGGAGCAATTCCGATTGCCGGTGCCAAAAATGCGGCATTGCCGCTAATGGCGGCCAGCCTGTTGGCGGATGCGCCTTTAACGCTGACAAACATCCCACATCTGACGGATATTACCACCATGGCGAATTTGCTGGTGGAATTGGGCGTGACGCTTGAGGTGGGCTCTGTGGGGCTTGATGAATGCCATACCGGGCGAAAGCTGATTTTGGATGGCGGCACGGTGAACAGCACCACTGCGCCTTATGATATTGTGCGTAAAATGCGGGCATCGGTGGTGGTGCTGGGGCCGTTGCTGGCGCGTTTTGGTAAAGCGCGGGTTTCATTGCCCGGTGGATGTGCCATTGGCACGCGGCCGATTGATTATCACCTTAAAGCGCTGGAACAAATGGGGGCGGAAATTACCCTCTCAGAAGGTTATGTGGAAGCAAAGTTACCTCAGGGTCAAACGCGGCTGAAAGCGGCGGATATTACTTTTCCCAGAGTGTCTGTCGGTGCCACGGAAAATGTGATGATGGCGGCAACACTGGCAGATGGAAAAACAATTTTACGCAATGCTGCGGAAGAGCCGGAGATTACGGATCTTGCGCGTTGTTTAATTGCCATGGGCGCTGATATTGAAGGGGTGGGAACATCCACCCTGACCATTTTGGGGGTGGAGCGATTGCATGCGGCCGGCTATGCCGTGATGCCGGACAGGATTGAAGCGGGAACCTATGCCATTGCGGCCGGTATGACGAATGGTGATATTACACTGCAAAATGTGACGGCAGATATTATGGAGGCCACGCTGACCGTGCTGGAGGCCGTGGGCATGGCGTTTGAGGTGGATAAGGCGGCGCGGAGCATTCGCTGTACCTTGCGGGATGGGATGTTGCGCCCCATTGAGGTGGTCACCGCGCCTTATCCCGGTTTTGCCACCGATATGCAGGCGCAACTTGCCAGCTTGCTATGCCTTGCCAACGGGCGTTCCACCATAACGGAAGCCATTTTCGAAAACCGCTTCATGCATATTCCCGAATTGCAGCGGATGGGTGCGGATATTACCGAGCAGGCTAACCATATTATCATTCGTGGGCCTGTCAGTTTTAACGCAGCGGAAGTGATGGCAACGGATTTGCGCGCCAGCGGGTCACTGGTGTTGGCGGCGTTGGCCGCCGAAGGGGAGACGATCATCAACCGCGTCTATCATCTGGATCGTGGTTATGAGCGGCTGGAAGAAAAGCTGGCGATGTGCGGCGCGGAAATTGAGCGCGTGCGGGAATAGAGCCTAATCCTAGCTGCGTGATCCGCAAATGGCGATGGCCAGCGCGTCCGCGGCGTGATCGGAATCGAACTGCGCTTTTGGTAACAGAACTTTCACCATCATCATGATCTGCTCTTTGCTGGCGCGGCCATTGCCGGTGATGGTTTTTTTAACATGGGTGGCGGAAACCTCATGGCAGGGCAGGTTGTGCAGCCCGGCGGTGAGCATGGCCACGCCACGTGCATGGCCCAGTTTTAAAGAGCTTTGAGGGTTGCTGTTCTGGAAGGTTTCTTCCAGCGCTACATGAGTGATATTATGGTTGGTGATGACATTTTCAAGCACCGTATGAATCTGCATTAAACGTTCGGAGAGCGGTGCTTTGCTGCTGGTTTTGATGGTGCCGCTGTCGATAAAATGCAGCGCGCTTCCTTCCGTTTGCACAATGCCCCAGCCGGAGGCGGCCAGGCCGGGATCAATCCCAAGGATAGTGAAGCGGTTGGGCATGATACCATGCTACTCGTTGCCGGGAATTTGAGCAAAGAAAAACCCCGTGAAGCCGAAGCAACACGGGGTTTTTCTGCCGTTAGGACGGTGGATAATTACGCAAAGTCTGCGAAGTTATCTGCCGTGATCGTGCCGGCGTCGGTAATGCCGGCAAAAGTGCCGATCAGTGTCAGCTCGTTGGAGTCAATCACCGTGTCACCGTTACCGGTTGCATCCGCCTTGAACAAGGCAGAATCCGTACCGTCGGAAACAATCAAGTAAATGATGGAGTTGATGTTTTCATAAATAATCGCATCCGTATTAGCGCCGCCGGCATCCGTATCTGCCAGATAAGTCGCAACGTTACCAACCGTCAGGTCGGTGGCGCTGGTGTTGGCGCCATCATTATTGTCAATGATGGTTAAGCCGTTCGTGGCCGCCGTGTTGGCGTTATCCGCGTTAGCTTGCAGAACAAAGCCACCAGCCGTAGAAACGTTGGCAACATCGGTTGCACCGGTGAAATCAATGATATCACGGTTGGCACCGGCACCCACGGTGAAGCTTGTGAAGGTATCTTCACCTTCACCACCAAAGGCGATTTGAATGGTATCAACACCGTTACCGGCAGTGATGTTATCGTCGCCCGTGCCACCTGTGATGGTATCGGAACCGTCACCGGTTGTAATCACGTTGGTACCCGTGGTGGCTGTAACGGTCAGGTCGCCGGTGGAAGCACCGGCTGCCAGGTCACCGGCAACCAATGTAACCGTTGCGGCATCATCACCGGTCACTGTCAGCACCTGACCATCGGTCAGCGCGTCGGCAGTCAGGGTGTTGGTGCCTGAACCCGTGGCGATAGACTGCGTTGCAACGGCAACGGAAGTTACGCTCAAATCACCGGAAAGATTGGTTGCTACCAGATCACCTTGCAGGCCGGTGATGGTCAGATCAGAAGCCGAAGCGGCGGCCACTGTCAGTGCCGTGCCATCGGCCAGTGCTGTTGCAACAACGGTTACCGTGTCGGAAGCATTATTTGCTGTCAGGCTGGTTGCGCCGGAACCGGTGGTAATGGAGATACCGTCATCCGTAGCATCGTCTGTGGTCACGGCCAATGTGCCTGTCAGAGATGTTGCAACAACATTACCTTCCATATTGGTCACGGTGTAGTTTGTGGCGCCGGAAAGTGTCAGTGCAGTATCGTCGGCCAGCACTTCTGCATCCACGTTGGCGGCAGTTGCCGTGCCGCTCACAGTGGTGGCGGTAATACCTGTTGTGATGGTTGGTGTGCCGGTGCCGTTCGTTGTCACCGTCAATGAGCCATTAGTCATGGTGGCGGCGTTCACGTTAATGGTTGTACCGGCGGTGTATGTTCCGGCGCCGGTGCGGATAACATCTTCACTATTATCCACAACAACGTCCGTAGCGCCCGTACCTTTGGTCAGGTCAACCACAACGTTGCCATCGGAAGCGCCGGCCAGTGTCAGCGTGGTGTTGCCGGTAGCAACAGTAGCGCCAACCTTGCCGGTTTGTGCCGTTCCGCCGGAGCCACCGGAAGATGTTGTGTTGGTTGCTGCGGCATTTGCATTAATAGCCGCTTGTGCATCACTGGCTGAAGTTCCGGCAGCGATTAATGCATTCACGCGTGCAGCGGCATCCGTTGCCAGCTCGCTGATGATGCCGGCCGTGTTGCCCGCGGCTACGGCAGCAGCAGCGCCCACGTCGGCGGCCAGATAAGCGCTCATGTCGAAGCTTGCATTTGGATCACGGCCTTCGGCGGCACCATTCTGAATGAAGTGGAGCAGTGGGTTTACACCGGCAGCGGCCACATCGGCATTTTGTGCCAGATAATAGGTTACATCGAAGAAAGCACTGACGGTGCGGCCTTCGGTAGCGCCGTTTTCAATGTAGTGTTGCAGTGCGTTCACGCCGGCAGCGGCAACGTCACCATTTTGAGAAAGGTAATAAGATGTATCAAAGAAGGGGTTCGGGTCACGGCCTTCGGTTGCGCCATTGGCGTTAAAGTGTGCCAGAGGGTCAATGCCCGCAGCGGCCACATCCGGGTTTTGCGCCAGATAATATGATGTATCAAAAAATGCGTTCGGGTCACGGCCTTCGGCAAAACCAAATTGTTGGTAGTGCGCTAATGCGTCAATGCCTGCGGCAGCAACGTCCGGGTTTTGTGCTAAGTAATAAGCAGCGTCAAAATTTACACTCATGATGAAATCCTCCCTAGATATGTTGTCATCATTAATTTAATCGAACAAGTACGACGATCAATTTCATAAAGAACATGCATGAACTAAAAGTTAAGTTCACCCCTTTTTTTTGCAACACTGGATTGCACGATGGTCATCTTGGCCGGAAATGTGACAAAATTGACATGTGTCATTATCGGGCACGGGCTTTTCTTTCTATGTGATTGAGTTGGTTAAGGGGGATGTCCTGCTATGTTGGTTTTTTTGACAAGCAGGGTTAAAATCACTAGGAACTATTTGATTTATAGAATTAAAGGTTTGTTTTGATGACATCAGTTGCCGTAATTGGAGCCGGAAGGGTTGGGTTGCCATTGGCGCTTTCTTTGTTGGAGTCGGGTCATGATGTGCATGGAGTGGACATCAACCCGGCAGTGCGCCGTGCCATTAACGATAAGAAAATAATGCCGTTTCATGAGCCGGGCTATGACGGGCTGGTGGCCGCCGGGCGGTTGAAGATTGTTGAGGATGTGGCGGCACTTAAAGGTGCGGTGGATAACTATATCGTAACGGTGGGAACGCCGGTGATGCAGCATCTGGAGGCGGACTTAACGGCGATTATCGGGGTCATTGACAGTTTGCTAAAGACATTTAAGCGGCAGGATTTGTTGATTCTGCGCAGCACATTGGCGCCGGGTGTCACGGTGCGTTTGAGGAATTATATCGAGCAAAAAACCGGCTGGCAATGTGGTCAGGATTTTTATTTGGCCTTTTGCCCTGAAAGACTGGTGGAAGGCAAAGCCTATGAGGAAATTCGTAGTTTGCCACAAATTATCGGCGCGGATGATGGTGAAAGTCTCCGCCGCGCTGAAGCGGTGTTTGCGCCGCTGGGCATGGAGATACTGTCCGGTAATGTGGGCGCAGCCGAGCTGGCAAAGCTTTTCGCCAATACCGGGCGCTATCTGGAATTTGCCATTGCCAATCAGCTGGCAACGATTGCGATGGAGCATGACCAAAACCCGTTTGAGGTTTTCCGGCTGGCAAATTATGGCTATGCCCGGCCGATTGCCGATCGACCGGGTTTGACGGCGGGCACGTGTTTGCGTAAAGATTTCGGCTTGTTGATGGAGGGGCGGCGTGAGGCGAATTTCCTTCTTTCTGCCTGGCGGGTGCATGAGCGTTTGCCGCAACAATTGATTGATGAGGCGGAACGTGCATTTGGTGCAGTGGCAGGAAGGACGGTAGGGATTTTAGGCGCGACATTTAAGCGTGATACCGATGATTTGCGGGATTCGCTTGTGCCTAAGCTGGTGCGAGCGCTGGATCGATGCAGTCCGGCGGGAATTCTGGTAACGGATCCGTTTGTTGATGATTTTGTGGTTTCCGGTGTTCCGGTACTTTCCTTTGAGACGGATCTGGCGGAAGTGCTGGACGCGGCAGACCTTCTGATTATTGCAACCAATCATAGCCTTTATGAAGAGGAGCGGGAGGTGATCCTCCGGCGGGCATCGGAGCGTGGGATTGGTATTATTGACCCGTGGGGGCTTTTGAGGCACGAGGCGGTGATCAGGCCGTAAGACTTCACTTTGGCTTGACGAATCTGCCAGTCTGTTTATACCCTTACCGCGTTGCAACAATTTCGGGAGTGTTGGTTATGATGAGTCCTTTGGTGGTATTTGTTTTAGTGTTTATGACGGTTATTTTTGCCATTGGCGGCGGTGTGATTGGCGGCACGCCGATGGCGTTGGTGGGTATTGCCATCATGTTGTTTGCCGCGATCTGTTATTTTTTAATCTTATGGGCTGTTTCTGCGCAACCTTCCGGAAAGCAAAGCGCCAAATAGGCCTTGTGGACATTTAATTTAAAGCCTTTGCTAATAGAACCACTATTGGCTTCAGGCTTTTTCTTGCGGATCAACGATTTATACAAGCAACAAAACACTAAATTATATGTCCGCACGGCCTAAGGCTGCCGGAGTTATTTTATTGCCGGGATTGGGGCGAAAACTGTTTGCATTGCCGGGTTCATATGGTAGTACACACGCGTTAAATCGACAGGCTTAGGAAGTTTCATGGCGCAATCCTCCGCAGAGATGTTTTTGTTAGCTTCGCGTTATGCGAAGGCTACGCTTGCCGTGATGGCGGAGAAGAAAGCATCCGTTGCAATCTTGACGAAAGTGAAGGATGAGCTTCAGCAGTTGGCGGATATTTATAAAAATTCATCGGCGCTGCAGCGTTTGGCGCTGTTAGCCTCTGAGAAAGAATCCGTGGCCGCGATGGGCGATTTGTCTAAAAAAATGAAGCTGCATAGTGAAACGGCAAAGTTGTTAAAAGTTGTGGCGCATAACCGTCGTCTGACATTGCTGCCGCATTTGGCGGAGGTGTTTGCCCGCCAGCTTTCGGAGCATAAGGGTGAGTTGATAGTCAAAGTGACGACGGCTAATCCGCTGACGGATGCTGCGAAGAAGAAAATTAGCAATGCCTTTGCCAAGCAGGCCAAAGGCGGCGTGGTGATTGAGTCTGAAGAAGACCCGGCCATTCTTGGCGGGGCAATTATCCGTGCGGGCTCTCGGATGCTGGATGCTTCCGTGAAGGGGCGTTTGGATCGGCTTAAAAATGAATTAAAAACTGCATAACCAAAAACAGATTGAAGAGTAAAAAGGGTACATTATGAGCATTCGTCCTTCAGAAATCACCGATATTATTAAAAAGCAGGTTGCGGGCTTTGATGCCGGTGCGGAGCTTTCCGAGACGGGGCAGATTCTGTCCGTGGGGGATGGTATCGCCACCATTTACGGTCTGGATGACGTGATGGCGGGGGAGCTGATTGCCTTCCCGAATGACGTGGTTGGCATGGCGCTGAATCTGGAAGAAGATAATGTGGGTGTCGTGCTTTTCGGTAATTCCGATAAGATCAAGGAAGGTGACACCGCCAAACGTACCGGCCGTATTGTGGAAGTGCCGGTGGGGCCGGGGATGCTTGGCCGTGTTGTGGACGGTTTGGGAAACCCGATTGATGGCAAAGGCCCGCTGAAAAATGTGAAGAAGACCCGTGTGGAAGTCAAAGCGCCGGGCATTATCGCGCGTAAATCCGTGCATGAGCCGGTGCAAACCGGAATTAAAGCCGTGGATGCGCTGATTCCGATTGGGCGTGGCCAGCGGGAATTGATCATTGGTGACCGTCAAACGGGTAAAACCGCCGTGGCAATTGATGCGATTCTGAATCAGAAACCTGCCCATGACGGCGATGATGAAAACGAAAAGCTTTACTGTGTCTATGTTTGTATCGGGCAAAAGCGCTCCACCGTGGCGCAGATTGTGAAGAAGCTGGAAGAAGAAGATGCGCTGCGTTATTCCGTGGTGGTGGCGGCTACGGCTTCTGAAGCGGCGCCGCTTCAGTTTTTAGCGCCCTATACCGGCTGTGCGATTGGTGAATATTTCCGTGATAACAGCCAGCATGCGCTGGTGGTGTATGATGATCTTTCCAAGCATGCGGTGGCGTATCGTGAGATGTCACTGCTGCTGCGGCGTCCTCCCGGGCGTGAGGCTTATCCGGGAGATGTGTTCTATCTGCACTCCCGTTTGCTGGAGCGTGCGGCCAAGCTTTCCGATGATCTGGGCGCCGGCTCACTGACCGCGCTGCCAATCATTGAAACACAGGCGGGTGACGTTTCCGCCTATATTCCAACCAACGTGATTTCCATTACCGATGGGCAGATTTTCCTTGAAACGGAATTGTTCTATAAGGGGATTCGTCCGGCGGTGAATGTTGGGCTTTCCGTATCCCGTGTGGGTTCGGCGGCGCAAACCAAGGCCATTAAGAAAGTGGCTGGTTCGGTGAAGCTTGAGCTGGCACAGTTCCGTGAGATGGAGGCATTCGCGCAGTTTGGCTCCGATCTGGACGCTTCCACCAAGCAATTGCTGGATCGCGGTGCGCGTTTGACGCAATTGCTGAAGCAGGATCAATACTCACCGCTGAAAGTGGAAGAGCAGACCTGTGTGCTTTATGCCGGAACCAAAGGCTATCTGGACAAAGTGCCGGCGGCGGATGTTAGCCGCTATGAGAAAGAGCTGCTTTCCGAGCTGCATGCCAAGCAGAAGAAGCTGCTGACGGCGATTCGTAAAGAAAAAGCGCTGAGCGAAGATTCCGAGAAGACACTCAAAGAAGTTCTGGAAGCGTTCACCAAAGCTTTTGCGCCGAGTAAGTAGTTTTTCAGAGACAAGTGACTAGGGGCTAGAGTTTGTAAATGGCAGATGAAAACACTTTAAAAGCTAAGGTATTAGAAAATCTTCTCGAATATTACGCGGTGTTGCGTGACCGTGAGCAAGGTATGCCAGACTTTGGAGATGATGCCTGGGAAGTTTTTGTTGGCAAAAAAAGTGATCTTGAAAATGGTGGTGTTGAGGTCAATTTTAACGATAAAGATGAGTATGTTATTTACGTTAAGCCAAATGTTTCAAGTGAAGAAATTTCACCAGAGGATCAGGCAAAATACCTAACAAGCCTTTTTTATTTTGTTAGGTCTGAGTCATTAGAAAAAGCAAAAGCCCAAAAGGCGCTTGGTGAAAAAGGAGTCACTTTTCCAGACAACAAGAAGATTCTTGAGGAGCAAATGAATGCGCCTGTTGGCATTAGTGCTAAAGATTATAATGAGCTTGAGGAAAAACTTGAAACACATCACCAAAAAGCTATGGCCTCAGTAAGAAAGCTGAATACAAAATTGCAGTCAAAGAAAAGTATTGGGATATAGAAATGGCAAGTCTGAAAGAACTGAAAATTCGGATTGGTAGCGTTAAATCCACGCAGAAGATTACCAAGGCGATGAAGATGGTGGCGGCCAGCAAGCTGAAGCGCGCGCAGGAGCGTGCCGAGGCCGGCCGGCCTTATGCCGAGAAGATGGCGCGGATGCTGGCCACACTTGCCGGCAAGGTGAATGCCGATAATGCCCCGAAGCTTCTGGTGGGGCGGGAATCGGCCAAGCCCAACCATTTGCTGATTGTGGCAACGGCGGATCGTGGGTTGTGCGGTGGCTTCAACGGCTCCATTGCCAAGGCGGCGCGGGTGCAGATTCTTGAGCGGGAAAAGAAAGGCGAGGCGGTGCAGATATTGCTGGTGGGCAAAAAAGGCTATGATCTTCTGAAGGCGGATTTTTCATCTTACGTGACGGAGCGTCTGGTGGCGTATGATGGAAAGCAGCCAAGCTATGAGCATGCGCAGGAAGTGGCGGATCGTGTGCTTGCGGCGTTTGAAGGCGAAAAAATTGACGGTTGTTCCATCATTTATAATAAATTTGTTAATGCGCTGACGCAGGAAGTGCAGGTGCAGTCTTTAGTGCCGCTGGAAGTGGATGCGGATGCGGCCAAGGATGATCAGCCGCAGGCTTCCGGATTGGATGCGGTGTATGAATATGAACCGGGCGAAGCGGAAATTCTCAAAGATTTGCTGCCGCGCAATGTTGCGGTGCAGATTTACAAGGCAATGCTGGAAAATGCCGCTTCCGAACAAGGTGCGCGGATGACGGCGATGGATAATGCCACGCGCAATGCCGGGGAAATGATTCAGAAGCTGACATTGCAATATAACCGTTCACGTCAGGCGGCAATTACGACCGAGCTGACAGAAATTGTGGCCGGTGCAGAGGCGGTTTAAGACAGCTTCCCAGCGGACTGCTTTAAGTAAGAAATTTAATTAGTTCAGTGCAAGTTTTTGCCTGATCTCTAAGGCAATATCATCGAATATGTCAGTAAGCTGACCTTCTTTGAGCGGGCTGCCAGCATCGCCGGCTGTGCTGAGTGCGCCATCCAGCGGCAGTGACCCCAGGAAAGGAATATGAGTTTCTGCGGCATAATGCGCGATATTTCCCTCTTTTCCGCTTGCGCCAAAAACAGGCTGGAGACTGCCATCCGCTTGCTGAATACCGGCCATGTTCTCCACAATACCAAGGACGGGAACCTCAACTTTATTAAACATGGTATGGGCTTTTTTAACATCCATCAGCGCCACTTGCTGCGGGGTGGAAACCAGCACCACGCCCGATAACGTGATATTCTGCACCATGGTCAGTTGAATATCACCCGTGCCGGGGGGTAAATCCAGCACCAGCACATCCAGCGGCTGTGTTTCGCTGCCCCACTTCGCACCGAAAACAAGCTGCTGCAATGCTTTGGTAACCATGGGTCCACGCCAGACAACCGGCACATTTTCACCCAGAATAGCGCCCATGGAAAGGCATTTTACCCCGTGATGTGATGGCGGAATCATTTGCTGATTTTCAACTTCCGGCTCCTGCGTGATGCCCATCATGCGTGCCAGTGATGGCCCCAGAATATCGCCATCCGCCAGCCCGACGGAAAGCCCGCTGCGTGCCAGCGCCGTTGCCAGATTGACGCTGACGGTGGATTTGCCGACGCCACCTTTGCCGCTGCCCACAGCAATCACATGCCTGATATGTGGCACATGCCGGGGGGTGGGTGGTTTGGGCGCGGTTTTGCCGGCGGGTGGAGTTTGTTTATCCTGCGGCAGGCTTCCTTTGGCAGCCGTGAGTGCAATTTTTGCCTCTTTTATTTGTCCGAGGTTGAGCAAGTGATTGATGCACTGGCGGCGTTGTGTTTCATTTTCTTCCTGCGAAAGGGCGGTGTCCGCCTCCAATATCAGGCTGACCTGATTTTTTGTGATGGAAATACCATGGATGCGTGACGTGGAAACCACGGGCGCCAATGCCTGTTCGACGATCTGCTGCGAGAGAGGTTTTTTAAATAATTTCATGGTCAACTCACCTTGCAAATAGGCATTTGCTATCTATATTGCAATGAGCAAAGGAGCATTTATGCCGTGGGATGACAAACAGAATCCGTGGGGAAGCGGAAATCCGGGAAAGAAAAAACCCGCCTCTGATCAGAAAAAAGCAGGGGGACAGCAGCCTCAGCCGGATTTGGATGCCATGCTGCGGAAAAGCCGTGAGAAGCTTAACGGCATGTTTGGCGGCGGCGCCGGCGGTGGTGATAATGGCAATGATGGGCTGAGCGGTCGCGCGATTGCCGGGCTGGTTTTTCTGGTGCTGATATTATGGCTCTCCACCGGAATTTTTGTGATTGATGAACGCGAACAGGGTGTGGTGATGCGCTTTGGTGAATTTCATCGCACGACGGGAGCGGGGATTCATTACCGCTTGCCTTCTCCCATTGAAAGCCTGGCAAAAGTGCCGGTGACGGTGGTGAACCGTATTGAAATCGGCCAGCGCACGCAAACCGGTCGCGGTGGTACAGTGGTGCGCGAGGTGCCGGAAGAAAGTCAGATGCTGACGGGTGATGAAAATATTGTGGATGTGCCGTTTGAGGTGCAATGGGTGATTCGTGATGCGCGGGCGTTTCTGTTTAATGTGCGCAACCCGGAAGAGACGGTAAAAAGCGTGGCGGAAAGTGCCATGCGTGAAGTGATCGGCCGCACGCCGATTACGCGTGCCATTGCGGACGGTAAATTCCAGATTCAGCAGGAAGCGCGTGAGCTGCTTCAGACAACGCTGGACGGTTATGGCACCGGTGTGCAGATTGAGGCGCTGGAGCTTGGAAAGATTAAATATCCATCTCCGGTGCGCCCGGCTTTTACTGATGTGCAGAATGCCAAAACCGAGGCGGAAAGCGCGGTGAATAAAGCGCAGGCCTACCGCAATGATATTCTGCCGCGTGCGCGTGGTAATGCTTCGCAGATGCTGCAGGATGCGGAAGCCTATGCCCAGCAGGTGACGGCCAAGGCCAAGGGTGAGGCGGATCGTTTCATCTCCGTTTATGATGAATATCGCCAGGCAAAAGATGTGACCCGCCAGCGGATCTATCTGGAAACCATGGAGGAAATCCTTCAGGGAATGGATAAGATTCTGATTGATCAGGAGCGTGGCACAGGCAGTGGTGTGGTGCCATATCTGCCATTGAATGAACTGAATAAACGTGCCGATAGCGGCCAATAGACAGGTGTAAATTATGCGAATATTGTTAATTATTGCAGCAGTGGTGGCGGTGATTTCCGCCTTAAGCAGTATCTTTATTGTTGAACAGCGCCGGCAGGCATTGGTGCTGCAATTTGGGGAGGCGCAGCGCGTGGTCAAAGAACCCGGCCTGCATTTTAAGATGCCTTATATCCAGAATGTGCTGATTTATGATTCCCGCGTGCTGGATTTGGACGCCAAGCCGAACGAGGTCATTGATAAAGACCAGAAGCCGCTGATTATTGATGCTTTTGTGAAATATCAGATTGAGGATCCGCTGCTTTATTACCAATCCGTTCAAAGTGAAGTGCGCGGTAATCAGCGCTTGAATACGTTCCTTGACGCGTCACTGCGTGAGGTGATGGGCTCCACCTCCATCGGCACATTGCTGACGGAAGAGCGCGCCATCGTGATGGAAACGATCAGTCAGAATGTACGCGAAAAGGCAAAGAATATCGGCCTGAAGGTGGTGGATGTGCGCATCATGCGGGCGGATTTCCCGGAGGAAAACTCCAACCGTATTTTTGAGCGTATGAAAACGGAACGGGAAGAAGAGGCCAAGCAGTTCCGTGCAGAAGGTGCTGAAAAAGCACAGCTAATTACGGCCACGGCCGACAAGGAACGGACGATCATTCTGGCGGAAGCGGAGCGCGATTCGCAGATTTTACGGGGTAAGGGTGATGCAACGGCAAGCCGTATTTTTGCCGAAGCCTTCTCCCGCGATCCATCCTTTTTCAGTTTTTATCGCTCCATGCAGGCTTACCGTAAATCCATGGCGCGTGAAGATACGCGGATGGTACTTTCGCCGGACAGTGATTTTATGAAATATTTTGAAAATATGCGTGGTCAGTAACAATAAAACAAATCGGTTATTGGAGGGTGTGATGATGCAGATCAAATTATCATTTAAAAAGGTTTTTGCAGTGATTTTTACGGGGTTTTTGGCGGTCTGGATGATGGGTTCAGCCATGGCTTCTCCCTCACTTGTGCCGATGAATCTGGCCGATGAGGTGGAGAAGCTGACGCCGGCGGTGGTGAATATCTCCACCACCAAAAAAATAGGCGGTGAAGTTCCAAAGAGCGGCCAGAAAATGTTCCCTCCAGGCCATCCGTTTGAAAATTTCAACGAATTTTTTGAGCATTTCGGCGGCATGGGCATGGGGCAGGGGATGAAGCGGGAGGCGCGCTCCCTTGGTTCCGGCTTTGTGATTGATCCCTCCGGTTTTGTGGTGACGAATTTTCATGTGATTGACGGCGCGGATGCCGTAACGGTTACTTTTGATGATGAGCGGGAATTTGCTGCGGAGATCAAGGGTGTTGACCCGAAGACGGATCTGGCCGTGCTGAAAATTGAAGCCGATACGCCGCTGCCTTATGTGAGCTTTGGAGATTCCGATGCCTCCCGCGTGGGGGATTGGGTGGTGGTGATCGGCAACCCGTTTGGCTTAGGCGGAACGGTGACCACCGGAATTATTTCTGCCAAAGCGCGGGATATTCATGCCGGCCCGTTTGATGATTTTATTCAAACCGATGCGGCGATTAACCGCGGAAATTCCGGCGGCCCGATGTTTAATTTAAACGGTGAAGTGATTGGTATTAACACCGCGATCTATTCCCCCAGTGGCGGAAATGTTGGGATTGGCTTTGCCGTGCCCTCCGGCATGGCGCGGCCGATCATTGCCCAACTAAAAGAAGGCCAAACGATTGAACGCGGCTGGCTTGGCGTTAAAATTCAGCATGTAACGAAGGAAATTGCCGATAGTCTTGGCATGGAATCCGGCCATGGGGCGCTGGTGGCGGATGTTGTGAAAGATAGCCCGGCTGCCCGTGCCGGCGTCCGTCAGGGTGATGTGATTCTTTCCTATAACGGCCAGGATATTATGGAAATGCGTGATTTGCCGCGTATGGTGGCCGGCACGGAAGTGGGGCATGATGCGCAAATCATCGTGCTGCGTGGTGGCGACAAGAAGGAATTGAGCGTGACCATTGCGAAGTTGGATGAATCCGCAGAAGAAGTTGTTGCCAGCATGCCGGTGGATAAAGATGCCTTGCTTGGTCTGGTGCTGAAACCTGTGAATGATATTTTAAAGCAGCAATTTAATCTGCCGGAGGATGCTAAAGGTCTGGTGGTGGTGGCGGTGAACCGTGAATCGGAAGCAGCGCTGCGTGGCATACGCCCCGGCGATGTGGTGGTGGAAATCAACCAGCAACCCGCCAAAGATGTTGCCGTGGTTGAGGACGCGCTGAAAGTGGCTGAAGAAAAAGGCCGTGGTTCGGTTCTGTTGCTTATACTACGCAATGGCGAGACATTGTTTCAGGCATTGCCATTGGATGAAAAATAAACAAAACTGGTACATATGCGTGCCAGTTTTGTTGCAGAAATCTGGGTGATTTGCTACAGCTCTACCAAGAGTTAACAAAAAAGATTGTCGAAAAAGGAAAAGATTGTGGAAAAATTTCCAACAACGCAGCAGGGCTATGACCGTTTAAAGGCGGAGCTTGACCATTTAAAGAAAGAGGAGCGCCCGGCTGTGATTGAGCAGATTGCCGAGGCAAGAGAGCATGGCGACCTGAAGGAAAATGCCGAATATCATGCGGCGCGTGATAAGCAGAGCTTTATTGAGGGGCGGATTCAGGAGCTGGAGGCGGTAACATCGCGTGCGGAAGTGATCAACCCGGCGGAACTTTCCGGTGACCGCATAAAATTTGGCGCAACGCTGGGGCTGTATGACAATGATACCGAAGAGGAAAAAACCTATCAGATTGTGCGTGAATATGAGGCGGATCTGGAAAAAGGTTTGCTTTCCCTCAAATCACCGATTGCGCGTGCGCTGATCGGAAAAATGGAAGGAGATTTGGTGGAGGTGGTTACTCCGGGTGGCAAAAAATCTTATGAGGTTCTAAGCATCAACTATTGCTAATAGAAGCCTGAGGATGGATGTAGTATGTGCGTCAGAAATTCCGCGCAATCCGAAATTTCGGTTCCAAAGCTTTGGCTTTTAAGTGCGCCGGTGCTTCAAGATCCCCCCGCACGCCGCAGGCGGTCATGCCGGAAAAAATTATCAAGATGCCGATAAAAACAGCCATTCGATGGGTTATTTTAAAGAAATAGTGAAAGAATTCTTGTTTGCTCATAGCTTTAGCATAAGCTAGCCTGATTAAAAAACCATGAAGGATTTACCTGCAATGCAATCTATCTTGCGTCATTTGGTGCTACTGGTGGTTACTGTGTCACTATGGTTTGTTGCGGCAGGCGGCGCTGCGCGGGCGGAGAATGGTTTTTATGAATTGCCGATGCCAATCCGGCTGGATACGCAATTTAAGCGCGGCGATGATGCGATTATTTCGCTTGCAGAAATGGTGGGTAAGCCGGTTATTCTGCATTTTTGGGCAACCTGGTGTGGCCCATGCGTGCCGGAAATGAAGGAATTAGACCAGTTTGCGGAATTTTATGGCGAGGCGGTGCATGTAATTGCGGTTTCGCAGGATTTTCGTGGACTTCAGGCTGTTGAGCCCTTTTTTGAACGTTTTAACATTAATCATCTGAAGGCATATGCGGATATCAAAGGGCGTATGGGACGGCAATTTTCCGTTTCTGCTCTGCCGCAAACCTTTTTTATCAATGAACACGGACTGGTTGTGGGAGGTGTTACCGGCCCACTGGACTGGCAGGATGAAAATGTGAAGAAAAGTCTTGAAAAACATTTATCTATTGGTAAAAAGCCTGCATAGGTTCAGATAATATTATTTGAAATATAAATAGAAATACAATTTAAGCATGTTTTTCTCTCATAGGAAAAATATGGTTGTATGATGGGGTATTATGGCGTCGCTGGGCAGTTTACATATACTTGTTGTTGATAATGACAAGGTGATGGTCACTTTAGTTCAAAGTGTGTTGACCGGCTTTGGGTTCAAGCATATTTCAACAGCTTCGAACGGTGTGGATGCGCTGGATACGATGATGAATCGCCCGCGTGGCTTTGATATTCTGATTACCGATTGGGAAATGGAGCCGATGAACGGCATGGAGCTGGTGCAGAAATTGCGGCGGGATCGTACCTCACCCAATCGGATGATTCCAACCATCATGCTGACCGGCAAGGCCGAGAAGCATCATGTGGAAATTGCGCGTGATATTGGCGTGACGGAATTTCTGGCGAAGCCATTTTCGCCGGAGGCGCTGCGCCAGCGAATTGTTTCCATTGTGGATCACCCGCGTGAGTTTGTATTGGCAGAGGAGTATGTTGGCCCAAGCCGTCGCCGTAAGCAGCTTGGCCCACCGGCTGATGTTTCCGAACGTAGGAGTGCCAATTAATGACACCTCCAGAAGAACTGATGATTGATGCTGATTTAGTTGAAGATTCTAAAACGCATTCTTCCGGCGCGACTATCGTGAAGGGAAAGAATTTGATTAAGGAGAAGATCGGCAGCGTTTCAATAAGCTCCGTGATTACTAAGAAAGAAATTGATTCCGCGCAAAAAAATATCGAAAAGGTGAAGGAAAGCTACGATCAAATTATCCGTCCGGAGCTTGAGCGTTTTAAAAAATCATTCGAATTATTTGTTGAGGCGCTGGATAAAAATACGGAGCATTATGTTGAATTATGCGACGCGATTCTGAATATTAAAGGTTCCGCCGGGATGAATGATTATCCATTGGCCACGGAAATTTCCCGTTCATTCTATGTTTTTCTGACAGATGAAGATATTCATCAGCCGCGTGGCAGAGAAATTCTTAAGCTTCACAGTAATGCGCTTCAGCTGGTCTTTAAGCAAAAGATGAAGGGAAGTGGTGGTGAAATTGGGAATCAACTGGTGCAGGATCTACATAAGTTGCATAACCTGAATCGCGCCGCAACCACCTGATATTTCTTATTTTTTTAAAAGACTTTTTAGAATTGTTCGCCGGCGCCTGAACAATCCGGTATCAGGATGCCTGAATGAAGAGCGGTGTCAGGTAATAGGCCAGCGCATATTGGGTGAATTGGATGAGGATAATGGCAATGATCGGGGAAAGATCAATGCTGCCGATGGGTTTTACATAGCGGCGGATGCGCCCTAAAAATGGCTCAACAATGCGGGCAAGCCCCCCCAGAATGCGAGCCGGTGAAACATGGCCAAACCACGCTTTGTAAGGATTTATAATCTGCAGTGTCGTTAGCAGCCCCAGCAAGATATAGATCAGAATCAGCCAGAGATAGAGCGTTAACGCAAAGTCAATAAACTGAAATAAAAGGAAGAGAAGAAAGACGAGCGGATGCATAATGGTGAATGTAGTTTTTTTTAACGCCGGATGCAATTCCGTGATGGTTATTTAAGGCGTTTGGATGAGCGAATGCTTTTTTCAATACATTCAATCATCATTCCGGCGATGTTTTTACCGGTTACATCCTCAACCCCTTCCAGTCCGGGAGAGGAATTGATTTCCAATACCTTAGGGCCATCTTTGGAGCGGATAAGATCCACGCCGGCAACTTTCAGCCCCATGACTTTGGCGGCATTGATAGCAATTTTACGTTCTTCCGCCGTGATTTTAACGGCACTGGCCGTGCCGCCAAGATGCAAATTAGCGCGGAATTCTCCGGCAGCGGCCTGACGTTGAATGGAGCCGATCACTTTACCATCCACGACAAAGCAGCGAATATCGCGCCCCTGCGCTTCTTTAATAAACTCCTGCACTAGAATATTGGCATTCAGGCTTTTAAAGGCATTAATCACACTTTCGGCGGCTTTATTGGTTTCCGCCAGCACCACGCCGCGCCCTTGTGTGCCTTCCAATAATTTAACCACCAAAGGTGCGCCATCCACCATGCGGATAAGTTCTTTCGTATCAATGGGAGAATTGGCAAAGCCGGTGGTGGGCATGGGAATGCGCTTGCCGGAAAGCATTTGCAGCGAGCGTAATTTATCCCGTGACCGTGAAATGGAGACAGAATCATTCAAACAAAAAGCCCCGGTGGATTCAAACTGCCGCAGCACCGAACAGCCATAAAAGGTCATCACCGGTTTAATGCGTGGAATCACCGCATCGATCCCTTCCAGCAATTCACCGCCACGATAGTGAATCTCCGGATTGGAGGCGCTGATATTAATATAACACTGGCTGATATTCACAAAGCGCATGCGATGGCCGCGTTCTTCTCCCGCTTCAATAATACGCTTGTTGGAATAAAGATCCGGGTTGCTGGCCAGCACCAGAATATTTAACCCTTCTTTGGAAGGTGAGGTTGGCTGATAGTGTTTTTGAACCTCCTCCTCCGGCAGTTTTCCCAGACAAAAAGAGGCATCCGGGTCAATCAGAACGCGGTCCTTCATCGCCTCCCGGCCAATCAACATACGGTATCCCATAGAATCACGGTTGGTGAGGGTCACCTCAATATCCCAGGTTTCATCACCCAGCGTGAGGGGGGTTTGAATCACGAAACGGCGTTCTTTTTCACCGCTGGAGCTTTTGATATCCCGCCGATCAACCACTCGCCCTCGGCAAGTCTGAATAATTTTGCGGTTATCCTGCACCGGGTGGATGTCAAAATGGACGTAATATTGACCATTTTCCTCAAACGGGCGAATATTAAAAGCGTGCAGAGCGGAGGTTTTGGCGCCGCTATCGGCGCGTGCTTTCACAGCCGGGAGGCCAAGCTCCGGCAATGTACACCATTCCTCTTTACCAATGACAATTTTTTGTTCCGGGGATGTATTCATGCTTCTGCCATTAGACACTGTTGTTAAATTAGGAGACATTTTGTTGCGTACTTTTCCTTGCGAAGCAGCAATTTAAGCCAGCAACAAAATATCTCCTAATTTAACAACAGTGTCTAGGATAGTTTTGTGGTGCTGTAAAGGCGATTGCTGAAAAGATGCTCCGGGGTTATCATCTGCCGATGTCTGAAACCACTTTATATATCAGGGTGCGCTATTTGCCACGGCTGATGCGTGATTATGTGAAGCCGCATCGTGTGTTGATTTTCTGGGCAACGTTGCTGATGGCGATTGCCGCCGGCTGTACTGCCGGACATGCGTGGATGTTGCAACCGGTGTTGGACAAGGTTTTTCTGGAAACAAACCGTAGTTTGTTGCTGTGGCTGCCATTGGCAGTGGTGGTAATTGCGCTGGTGAAGGGGGCGGCAACCTATGGCCAGTCCGTGATAATGAAATCTATCGGGCAGAAGGCTTCCATGCGGATGCAGGTTGATTTGTTTCAACATATACTGGATGTGGATCTGGCGCAGTTTGCGGCGAATGCTTCCGGCACGTTTATTTCCCGTTTTACCAATGATATTACCATTTTACGGCGCAATCTGACCAATGTGCTGACCGGGTTGGTAAAAGAAAGTCTGACGCTTATTGGTCTGCTGGGGGTGATGATCTATCAGAGCTGGGAGCTTTCGGTGATTGCGCTGCTGGTATTTCCTATTGCAGTGCTGCCCGTCTTAAAGCTTGGGCGGCGGATGCGCAAAAATTCTAAACAGACGCAGGAAGAGATGGGGCAGTTAACGGCGCAGTTGGATGATGTGTTTCAGGGAATCCGTGTGGTTAAGGCGTATGGCCAGGAGCAGGCGGAGATGGAGCGGGCGGAGGGGACACTCTCAAAATTGCTGAAACTTTATCTCAAAGCCGTGCGGATTGAATCTGCGGCCAGTCCGATGATGGAAGCTTTGGCGGGCATTGCCATTGGCGCAATTATCTGGTTTGGTGGCAGTCAGGTGCTGGCGGGTGAAACCACACCCGGCGCGTTCTTCTCGTTTATCGGGGCGCTGATTATGGCGTATAAGCCGGCTAAAAGTCTGGCGGGTATCAATACGAATTTGCAGGAAAGCATGGCGGTGGTGGAACGTTTTTATGACACGATGGACAAATTTCCAATGATTTGTGATGCTGAAGATGCCGTGGAGCTGACCCTGCCAAAAGAACAGGCGGAAATTACTTTCGATGATGTTCATTTTCATTATCGCGATGGTGATGAAAAGGCGCTTAACGGCTTAAGCTTCACAGTTAAAGCCGGGCAGAGTGTGGCGTTGGTTGGGATGAGCGGAGCGGGGAAATCTACGGTGATGAATTTGCTGCTCCGTTATTATGACCCGCAGGAAGGTAGTGTGCGCATCAACCATCTGGCGCTGCCGCAGATGACGATTGCTTCATTACGCTCCAATCTGGCGTTGGTGAATCAGGAAGCCACGTTATTTGACACCAGCATTGCCGATAATATCCGCTATGGCAGGCCGGATGCCGGCATGGATGAGATCAGACAAGCCGCCAAAGATGCGGCTGCACTGGAATTTATTGAATCATTGCCCAAAGGTTTTGAGACGGAAGTGGGGCAGCATGGGCTGAACCTTTCCGGCGGACAGCGCCAGCGCATTGCCATTGCGCGTGCAATGCTGCGTGATGCGCCGATTCTTCTTTTGGATGAGGCCACTTCCGCGCTGGATTCCGTTTCGGAACAGCAGGTGCAGGAAGCGCTGAAGCGTTTGATGCAGGGGCGCACCAGTTTGGTGATTGCCCATCGGCTTTCCACCATCCGGCACGCGGATCAGATTATTGTGATGCAGGATGGTGTGGCGATTGAAAGGGGCTCGCATGAGGAGCTTTTGGCACAACAGGGGGTATATCAACAGCTTTATGAAACGCAGTTTCAGGCGGCCTAGCCAAAGCCATTCATTCAGGTTATAGAGAGCATTATGCGTATTATTGTATGTGGCGGCGGGCCGGTTGGCAGTGGCATTGCGAAACAGCTTTCGCAGGAAGATCATGATGTGACCATCATTGACACGCCCAACCCGAATATTAATAAATTGGTGGACTCCAGTGATGTGACGGTGCGGTTTGGTTTTCCTTCGCACCCAACGGTGTTGCAGGAAGCCGGTGCCGGGGATGTGGAAATGGTGGTGGCGGTGACTGCCTCTGACGAAGTCAATATGATGGTGTGCCAGATTGCGCATTCGCTTTTCAACGTGCCAATTAAGATTGCCCGTATCCGTGAGCAAAATTACCTGCTGCCCGGCTTTCAGGATTTATATCGCCACGACCATATGCCGATTGATTATATTATTTCGCCGGAGCGTGAAGTGGCGCAGACGATTATTGATCGCCTGCATTTGCCGGGCGCAATGGATTCGTTTCCGCTGGTGGATGATTCCATGCTGGTGACGGAGGTGCGCTGCAATGAGAACTGCCCGCTGCTGAACTATTCCGTGAAGGATTTTTACGAGAATTTCGGTGAATTGAATGTGGTTTTTCTGGCTATTAACCGCCAGCAAAGCGCCATCATTGTGGATGAGCATGAGCGGCTTCAGGTGGGGGATGAATTATTCTTCCTCGCGCCGCGTGAACAGGTGGCACACATGATTTCCCTGCTTGGCCATGACGAGCAGGAAGCCCGGCGGATTGTGATTATCGGTGGCGGGCATATCGGGCTGGCGGTGGCGCAAGGGCTGGAAGAGGAAGAAAGCGGCATTGCCGTGAAGCTGATTGAGCTGAACCATGCCCGGGCAGAAACGGCCGTCAGCATGCTTAAGCGCACGAATGTCATTCAGGGCAGCGCGCTTGAAAAAGAGATTTTGCAGGAATGCAATATTGGTTCGGCGGATGCGGTGATCTGCGTGACCAATGACGATGAGGTGAATATCCTCTCCTCGTTGCTTTCCAAGCGCTATGGCGCAAAAAGTTCCGTGGTGTTGGTCAATAAAGGGAAGTCTTACCGCCCGTTAATCGGCACGCTGGGCATTGATGTGATTGTGAACCCGCGTGAGGTGACGGTGTCTTCCATCCTGCAATATACGCGGCGCGGCAAGGTGCGGGCGGCAAATTCCATTTGCAACGGCGAGCTGGAGATTCTGGAATCGGAAGCCGTGGAGCAGGCGGTGATTGTGGGGCAATCAATCCATGATCTTGACCTGCCGAAAGATTTTAACATTGCGATGGTGGTGCGGAAGGGTGTTCCCATGGTGCCAAAACCAAGCACGATTATTCAGGAAGGCGATCGCGTGGTGATTATTTGCCGCACGGAGCAGGCGGCCAAGGTGGATACGCTGTTCTCACCGGCGGCGGATTATTTTTAGGAAAGCAACCTGACTTGCCCGTCAGGGGAGGGTGTTGGCTAAGTTATTGGGTTAGTGGCGGAAATGGCGGATGCCTGTCATCACCATGGCGATGTTGCGCTCATCGGCGGCGGCAATCACCTCCTCATCCCGCACGGAGCCGCCGGGCTGAATCACGGCGGTGATGCCATGTTCCGCGGCGGAAATCAGCCCGTCCGCAAAGGGGAAGAAGGCATCCGAAGCCAGCACGCTGCCTTCGGCGCTTTTGACGGAAGTGGCGGTTTCTTTGGCCTTCCACGCGCCGATGCGGGCGGAATCCACCCGGCTCATCTGCCCGGCACCCACGCCCACCGTGGCGCCATCTTTGGCATACACAATGGCGTTGGATTTAACATGTTTGGCCACGGTGAAGGCGAAGCGAAGATCGGCCATTTCCTGCTCCGTCGGCGCGCGTTTGGTGACCACTTTTAATGTCTTTTCATCCAGAATGTTCTGATCTTCCGATTGCACCAGCAGGCCGCCGGTTACGGTTTTTATCATTATTTGATTGCCGCTTTGTGGCATGTTTCCGGTTTTAAGAAGGCGGATATTCTTTTTCTTTGTCAGGATGTTAAGTGCTTCTTTATCAAAAGACGGGGCAATGACAACTTCAGCAAAAAGCTCCCCGATTTTTTCGGCCAGCGCCTTGGAGACCGGCACGTTAAAGGCAAAAATTCCGCCAAAGGCGCTCACCGGGTCGCAGGCCAGGGCGGCGTCGTAAGCGGCGGTAATATCCGCATGTGAAGCCACGCCGCATGGGTTGGCGTGCTTGATGATGGCAGCTGTGGGCGCAGAAAATTCCGAAACCAATGTGAAGGCGGCGTCCGTATCCGCAATGTTGTTGTAGCTGAGTTCCTTGCCATGAAGCTGTTTGGCATTGGCCACGCCGGAGATGGCATTGTTGGTGATGTAAAGCGCGGCCTGCTGATGTGGGTTTTCACCATAGCGCAGCACCTGCTGGCGTGTTGCGGAAAGAAGGAAGGTTTCCGGGAAGGGCTGGTTCTGCTCTTCGGCCAGCCAGTTGGCGATCATCCCGTCATAGCGGGCAGTGTGCGCAAAGGCCTGTCGTGCCAGATCGCGGCGCATGGTCAGCGGAATAACATCCTCTTTTTCAATGGCTTTTTGGGCGGCTTTATACTGATCCGGGCTGGTGAGGATGGCGACATGGGCATGGTTTTTGGCGGAGGCGCGCACCATTGCCGGCCCGCCAATATCAATATTCTCAACGCAGCTGTGATAATCCGCCCCGCTCTTGCGCGTTTCTTCAAAAGGGTACAGATTGATAACCACCAGATCAATGGGGTCAATCTCATGTTTTTCCATCGCTTTTTGATGCTCTTTATTATCCCGCACGGCCAGAATGCCGCCATGAATGTGCGGGTGCAGTGTTTTGACGCGGCCATCCATCACTTCCGGAAAGCCGGTTACATCGGAAACGTCACGCACGTTAATGCCCGCTTCACGCAATGTTCTGGCTGTGCCGCCGGTGGAGATCAGCTCAATTTTTCGGCCGGCTAAAAATTGTGCCAGTTCCACAATGCCTTCCTTGTTGGAGACGGATAAAAGTGCGCGGCGGATGGTTGCTGTTTCAGTCATGCTTGATTCTGGCCTTTTTTCTGCGGGTGATGTAAACCCATTTAGAAGAAAAGTAAATGTTTCAAATGGGAACAAGGTGACTATGGCGGATTACGATCACGACAATATTTTTGCAAAAATTCTGCGGCGGGAAATTCCTGCCGAAATCCTCTATGAGGATGACTATGCCATGGCCTTCCCGGATATTCAGCCGGCAGCCAAAGCGCATGCGCTGGTGATCCCCAAGGGTGAGTATTGCTCTTTCGATGATTTTTCAAAGCGTGCGGAGGCGGTTTTTATTGCCGGTTTTTTCAAGGCGGTGCAGCAGGTTGCCGCCAAGCTTGGCCTGGAGGAAGGCGGCTATCGGCTGATTACCAATCACGGTAAAAACGCGCATCAAACCGTGCCACATTTTCATGTGCATGTGCTGGGCGGGCAGCCGCTGGGCGGCCTGCTTAGCGGTGACACATTAGAGCGTTGATGATGACCCCGTTTGAATTAGCATCACTGATTGGCAGCGTGGCCTTCGCCTTATCGGGCTTTTTTCTGGGCGTGCGCAAGGAACTGGACTGGATGGGGCTGTTTATTGTGGCGATGCTGACAGCCAATGGCGGGGGTGCTGTGCGGGATGTGCTGGTGGGGCATGTGCCCGGTGTGTTGCAAAACCCTTCGGCCTTTTATCTGGTGCTTGGCGTGGTTGCGGGGGCGCTGCTGCTGCGGCTGCATCGCTATCCGGGGTTGGAGCGCCGCGCCTTTTTTGTGATTAGTGATTCCGTTGGGCTGGTGGCATTTTCCATTACCGGAGCCATGGTGGCGCTGCAGGCGGAGCTTTCCATTTTTGGTGTTTTATTGCTGGCATTGCTGACAGCCACCGGCGGCGGCATCATCCGGGATGTGTTGCTCAATGAAGTGCCGGCGGTGCTGGATAGCGGGTTTTATGGCAGTGTGGCGCTGATTATCGGCGCGGTGATGTTCGTGATGGATCACTTTCAGGTGACCACGCCGCTGTGGCTGGGGCTGCTTTTTGTTGCCGCATTGGCATTGCGCCTGATTGCGCATTGGCGCAGCTGGCATTTGCCACGCATCCGCAAAGGGGCGCCTTATCTGGATGGTGGTCAGTAGAATGAAACCATTTCAAGCTGTGTTAATTCTTTTTTGTATTCCTCTTGCTGGCCTACTATACATACTTACTCTCAGTATCCTAGATTCTTGGAATTCAGAGGGTATGTTATGGTTCACTCTCCTAGTCGTTTTTTTTCTAGCCACAGTGGTTCTTATGATGATTCTACGACTTTTGGGAGTGTTTTTTCTCTTTTGGTTGTATGCTGAGAACAGGTTCAAGGAAAATCTGAGAGCTATAGTTATAAACACGGTAATGGTAGGTTCAGCTGTTCTTGCACTGGGATGTCTGAGTCTGCTCTTTTTTTACTTTTTTATTAATTTAGTAGGAATTTCTGGGGTTGCATATCATCTGATGCATGTGTGGTTAATTATTATCGTTGTTAGTACAGCCATGTTTGATCAGGAAAAATTTGGTAGTTATTTTAACAATATATGTTCAAAGCAGCTGTTGAGTTTGTTCTTTGGCATTAATTTCATAAGTTATTTAGCAATGTATATAGCATTAAGAACCTTCTTCTGGTAACAACCTCTGAAATTTGAAGAGCATAGCAATGATATTAGGTATTTTACTATGAACCATTTGGATAAATTAGAAGCGGAATCGATTTATATTTTCCGTGAGGCATTCAATAAAATTGATAACATCGCCATGTTGTGGAGTTTTGGTAAAGATTCCAATGTGATGGCGTATCTGATGCGCAAGGCGTTCTTCGGCAAAATGCCGATTCCGATGATTCATTGCGATACGGAGCTGGAATTTGATGAGGTTTATGCCTTCCGGGATAAATATGTCAAAGAATGGGGCGTGAATTTTATCGGGCCGGTGTGCCCGCCGATTGAAGAAACCGATGCCGAACTGCCATGGGCGGCGCGGGTGGCGGCGCGCAAAACGCTGGGGCTGAAGGCCGTGCTGGATGAGCATAAATTTAACGGCATCATCACCGGCATCCGCCGCGATGAAGAGGGCACCCGCGCGAAAGAGCGTTATTTTTCACCGCGCGATAATGAAGGCAACTGGGACGTGAAGGATCAGCCGCCGGAATTCTGGAACCAGTATATGACGGATTTTCCGCCGGAAACACATGTGCGCATTCACCCGCTGCTGCACTGGACGGAGCTGGATGTGTGGCTTTACATCAAGCAGGAAGATATTCCGATTGTGCCGCTCTATTACGCCAAGAAGTATGATGAATTTGAGGGCAGGGATTTTGGCGGGCAGATGATGCGCTTCCGCTCACTGGGAGAAAAGGGCATCACCTGGCCGCTGCCAAGTGAGGCGGATGATATTGATAAAATCATTGAAGAACTGCGCACCACCAAAACTTCGGAACGCTCCGGCCGGCCGATGGGCAAGGATGAAGACGAAGCCGCCTTTGAGAAGCTGCGCGCCAGCGGGTATATGTAGGGCACGCCACCCAATCCTACGGGCATATAGCAAAAATGATGATTTTGCGTTTCGCTTAAACGGACATCATGCCGATGAAGAGGTGGATCATAAACAGGCAGATGAAGGTTGCAGGCAGGCTGATGATGAGCGCGGCGCCATAGCGCTTTGGATGTTTGCGCAGAAGCGCATGGCGTGTTTGTTTGAATGCCAATGGCAGCATCTAGGCCGGAACGTCAATCACCAGCAATTCGGTGTCCGTATTTGCGGTGATGTGCAGGGTGCCGCCTTCGGGAACTTCCGCCGCGTCACCGCGTGTGAAAATGGTGCCGTTGAGTTCAATTTCTCCTTCGGAAAAAAGCACATAGCCCATCTGTTTAACCGTGTGGTTTAAGCTGGTGCCGGCGGTGATTCTGCCGGCGTGAATGGTGGCGTTCTGGTGAATAAACAGCGCGCCTGTTTCGGCGTCATCCGCATTGCCGGAAACAATCAGATGCAGGGCATCCTTCACCGGGTCTTTCGGAAATTTTTTCTGCTCCCAGCGTGGCTTAACGCCATGTTTACCGGGTAGAATCCAGATCTGGTAGAGCTGGGTTTCCTCTTCTTTTTCGCGGTTATATTCCGCATGCACAATGCCGGTGCCGGCGCTCATCACCTGCACATCACCCGCCGCCGTGCGGCCTTCATTGCCAAGTTTATCCAGATGGGTGATCGCACCTTTGCGCACATAGGTAATGATTTCCATATCCTCATGCGGGTGGGGATCAAAGCCGGTGCCGGGCTGAATAATGTCGTCATTAATCACGCGCAAAGTGCCAAAGCCCATGCGTTTGGGGTTATGATAACGCCCGAAGCTGAAATGATGCCGGGCTTTCAGCCACCCGAATTCGGCTTTTCCCAAATCATCATAGGCAATTTTGGTGATGGTCATGGCGCTTCCTTTAAGTTTCATGGAAGAGATGGGGATAAGCATTGCCTGCGTCAAGACGTGACATTTCGGTGCTGTAATGGTACAAAGCGCCATGTCTGAACAGCATTCCACACAAGCACCAGCGGTGCATAACCTTTCCGCGGCGGCTCTGCGTCATCCGGAAAAGCAGAAGAATGCGCCGCAGAAAGGCCCGCAAAAGCCGGATTGGATCCGTGTCAAAGCCCCGGTTTCGGAAGGCTATAAGGAAACACAGGCGCTCATCCGCCGGCATAAGCTGACCACCGTCTGCGAAGAGGCCGCCTGCCCGAATATTGGCGAATGCTGGCAGCAAAAGCACGCCACGGTGATGATTCTGGGCGATATTTGCACGCGCGCCTGTGCTTTTTGTAATGTGAAAACCGGCCTGCCGGATGCGCTTGATCCGCATGAGCCGGAAAATCTGGCCAATGCCTGTAAAGAGCTGGGCTTAAACCATATTGTGATTACCTCTGTAGACCGGGATGATCTGGATGATGGCGGCGCGCAGCATTTTGCGGAATGTATTTTACGTTTGCGCCACACCACGCCGAACACCACGGTGGAAATCTTAACACCTGATTTTAAGGGTAAAGAAGGTGCGCTGGAGATTGTGGTGGCTGCCAAGCCGGATGTGTTTAATCATAACATTGAAACCGTGCCAAGTCTTTATCCGCGCATTCGCCCCGGCGCGCGTTATTACCACTCGCTAAAATTGCTGGATAATGTGAAGCGGCAAGACCCTTCAATTTTTACCAAATCCGGGCTGATGGTGGGCCTGGGTGAGGAAAAAGAAGAAGTCTATCAGGTGATGGATGATATGCGCAGCGCCGGGGTGGATTTCATCACTATCGGGCAATATCTGCAACCCACGCCGCGCCACGCGGTGGTGGATCGCTATGTGACCCCGGATGAATTCAAGCGTTACGAAGAAATGGCCTATGCCAAGGGTTTTCTGATGGTTTCAAGCAGCCCGCTGACACGCTCCAGCCACCATGCGGGGGATGATTTTGCCAAGCTGAAGGCAAACCGGGAGCGCGCACTGGCGTCGTAACCACCGCGCATGTTTGAATGGGACGGCACAAAAGAGCTTATCAACCGGCAAAAGCATTCGGTTTCATTTTCACAGGCTCGTTACGCATTTTTTGATACAAGCCGCATCATTTTCCGCGATGACGATCACAGTTTCAAGGAAGATCGTTTCTTCTGTATTGGCAGGGTAGGAAATGCTATAATGACGGTCAGGTTTACATGGCGTAACGGTAAAATACGTATTTTTGGTGCAGGATACTGGCGGAAAGGCCGAAAACTCTACGAGGAAAAACATGGTCAAATACAGTGACGGTGAAATTGGCAATGTGACGGAGATGGAGGATTTTCTACCCTCCCCTGAAATGTTGCGTGCGCAGGCGGATGAGGTAGAGATTACCCTTGCCGTAAGCCCGGAAAGTTTTCGTTTTTTTGAAAAAGAGGCGCAGAAATATAACCTGCCTATTCATACGGTTATGCAGCAATGGCTTGACCGCGCACCGCGCTCATAAACTGAGATTCGGATTCTCGGTTCTGCCTTATAAAAACACTGGATGCTCCGATGTTTTTTCACTACGTTCTGGTGGCGATTCTGATGCTATTCTCCGCCCCGGCTTTTGCTGAAGGGGCGGTGTTTTTTCCGCCGGAGCTGGATTATAAAATGATCTGTCGCCCGGGAAAGACCGAAAAGCCTGCCGGCGGACAATCACATAATTCGGTAGCGGCACAATATCATGATGGCGCTGCCAAACTTAGAGGCGCTGACGGTGAGGTGGATATTCCACAGGGGCTGAAATTATTGGAACAGGCAAGAAAAGGCGGTTCCGTTGCCGCAGCGGTGATGCTGGCGGATTATTACCGGGAACAAGGCGATGCGCCCAAGGCGAAAGAGCTTTATCAATATGCGGCATCGCTGGGTGATGTTGCGGCTATGGTGAAGCTGGCGGCGGATGAAACGGACGCAGAAAAAGCGGCGCCGCTACTGGCTGCTGCCAGGCAGAAAATTGCAGTGGATATTGCTTCCGGGGAATGTGAGAGCCTCCGTTCGGTGCATGTTCTTGTTGATTATCTGCGGGCGCAGGAAGAGGAGGACGCTGCCGCGCTTGCATGGCTGAATGCAGCCGCAGAGATGGGAAATATCTGGGCAAATATGTCTTTATCGGATGCTTACAATATAGGGGATGGTGTGCCGCGTGATAAGAAAAAGGCAGCGTTTTTTCTCAAGCGTGCGGCGGATAACGGCTCATCGGAAGCGATGGTGCAGTTGGCAGAAAATCTTCTGAATTTCCAGCCTGCAACCGGAAATCCGGCGGAGGCGGAGTCTTTGTTAATGCGTGCCGCCAATAAGGAAAATCTGCGTGCCTATCATCTGTTGAACCGGCTTTATGCGGGTGATTATTCACCAACATTAAAAGATCAGGCAAAGCAGCGCATGGCGTTGGCGGCGGCAGTGAAATTGCCGCATGTGACGGCAGAATTATTGGTAGCGTTGGCGGATATTAAGCGCAGATCATATCAGGAGGAGGAAGAAAACCAGGCCTTCACCCTGTATCAAAAGGCCGCCGAAAAAGGACATATCAAAGCCATAATGTGGGTGGCGGAGATGATGCGCTATGGCATTGGCACAGCGCAGGATGTTGTTGGATCATTGAAATATAACCGGCTGGCGGCAAGCCTTGGCAGTGCGGAGGCTGCGCTGCGGATGGTGGATGTTTATCGCTGTGGCATCGGCAAAAAACCGCAGGCTTCGCTGGAGCAATATTGGCTGCAACGGGCGCAGGATCTGGGCAGTGAAGCGGCTTTGATGGCACAATTGCCGATGATGGATGTTTCACTTCAGAAGGAAGCATTGCTGCGATTTGCACGGAAGGGCAGCCGCCGTGCCATGGTGCAGCTGGCATTTCTTGAACAGCCGGTGGATGAAAATACAGGCTGGTTGAAGCGTGCCCTGCAGCAAGGTGAGAAGCGGGAAGATGGTTTGCTTGCCTATGCCAGAATGTTGCTGGCTTCGCCGCAGCCGGATTATCCTAAGGCGCTGAATCTTCTACAGGAAGCGGCGGAAAAATCCACCGCAGCACGACGCTTTCTGGCGGAGTATTTTTTAACGCAAAATCAGGCGGAAGAAGCACTGACGCTGGTGGATTCACTGCCGGAGGATGCCGGGTCTTATGCATTGCAGGCGAAGATTTATGAAGCTGCCGGGCGCAAGGAAGCCGCCATGGAAGCACAAAAAATTGCGGCAAAATATGGCCATGTTCCAACGCTTATTGCCTTAACCGAACAGGCGGTGCAGGTGGGTGGTTTATCGGATGCGGCAGGTTACGTGAGCATGGCGGTTGCGGCTTCGCCCTGCCGGGTGCGGCACTGGGCAAAGCTGGAAAAACTGGTGAAGCAGGGTGCGTTGACACCGCCTTCGGGAAAAACATGGCCGGATTTTCGCACACGCGGGTTGATGTTACGCGATGAGGAGCCGAGTGATAGGCAAGCCAGAATGGCATGGCTGCTGGAAGATGGCATGACGGCGGAAGCGCAGGAAATGCTCAAAGAAACGGCAATGAATGGCAATGTGATGGCGATGCGCCGGCTGGGCGAGTTCTTTTTGCTGGAAGAAAAAAATGCCCTTAAAGCCCGGCAATGGCTGGAAATGGCGGCGGAGCAAGGAGACACAGCGGCGGAAAGCCTTCTGCAGCGTGCTTATGAAAGCGGCTTCCTAAACGCCCCTGAAAGCAAATAAACCTATTGCCCTTTCAGTGCTTCAGAAATCAGAAAGGCCAGCTCCAGACTTTGTGAGGCATTCAGGCGCGGGTCACAATGGGTGCGGTAGCGGTTTTTCAAATCCGCATCGGAAATAGCCTGCGCGCCACCGGTGCATTCGGTTACATCCTGCCCGGTCATTTCAAAATGGATGCCGCCGGCATAGCTCCCCTCACTGGCATGAATATCAAAGAACTGACGAAGCTCGGATAAAATATCATTAAATGGACGTGTTTTCAGGCCATTGGGAGATTTAATGGTGTTGCCATGCATCGGGTCGCAACTCCAGACAACATTGCGCCCTTCCTGCTTCACGCGCCGAGCCAGGGCGGGCAGATGTTTCGCCACTTTGCCGGCGCCCATGCGGGAAATGAGAGTCAGCCGGCCTGCTTCGTTGTTTGGGTTGAGGGTGTCAATCAACGTGATGAGTTCATCTTCCTGCATGGAAGGGCCAACCTTGCATGCAATTGGGTTGGAAAGGCCACGGAAAAATTCCACATGCGCGCCATCCAGATTCCGTGTGCGGTCACCAATCCACAACATGTGGGCGGAGCAGGCATACCATTCCCCGGTTTCTTCATCCCGGCGAACCAGCTGTTGTTCATAATCCAGCAGCAAGCCTTCATGGGAGATATAAAAATCTGCCTCACGCAGTTTTTCCACGTCTCGAACATCCAACCCGCAAGCCTCAATGAAGCTGAAACATTCATTAATATGGCTGACCATTTCCTCAAAACGCTTACCCTGGCGGGAATTGCGGATGAATTCGTCATTCCATTTGCCGATATTCTGCAATGAGGAAAAGCCACCCTTAGCTAATGCGCGAAGGTAGTTCAGCGTTTGTCCGGCCTGTTGATAGGCGCGGCGCAGATTTTCAGGATTATTCTGTCGTGCGGTTTCCTCAAAATCAATATTGTTGATAATATCGCCCCGGTATGAAGGCAGCGTAACATCATCAATGGTTTCCGTATCCGCACTGCGCGGCTTGGCAAATTGCCCGGCCACGCGCCCCACTTTCACCACCGGCTTGCCCGTGCCATACATCAGGGCAACTGTCATTTGCAGCATCACCCGGAAATAATCCTGAAGATTTTTCTCATTAAATTCTGCGAAGCTCTCCGCACAATCCCCGCCCTGAAGCAGGAAGGCCTGCCCGGTGGCGGCCTTTGCCAACTGCTTACGAAGATTGCGAATTTCACTGGGAACAACCAGCGGCGGCTGCTGTGAGATATCACGCAGCACGGATTTTAACGCTGCCTGATCTTCATAAACAGGCTGCTGTTTGATGGGCAGACCCTGCCATGAATCCGGTTGCCATGTTTTGGCCTGATGGCTATTTTCTTTTGCGCGTGCTGTCATGATCTTTTCCACATAAGGTATTTTGCCCAGCATTACCAGATCATCCGGCAAAGCGCCAGAATCATAGACCATTAATGTCGGTTAAGTGCGGTGTTATGCCAAATGGGGCAGGGCTTTGGGTGTCAGCTCCGTCATAAGTTTGGCCACCTGCGCCTGAAGCTTTTCCATGGCACGTGCTTCCACCTGACGAATCCGCTCCCGCGAGACACCATAGGTTTCACTGAGTTCTTCCAATGTCAGAGGGGTATCAGTAAGCTTGCGCTTGGCGATGATATCCTTCTCACGGTCATTCAGGAACTCCAGCGCTTGTTTGAACAGGCCACGCTTGAAGGAAAGATCCTCCTGCTCCGCGTAAACCACATCATGCGTGGGTTCCTCATCCTGAAGGTAATCACCATATTCAGAGCTGTCATCATCGGAAACCCTTGCCTGAAGGGACTTATCAACCGTGCCAAGGCGACGATCCATCTCAATCACATCACGTTCCGGCACGTTCAGTTCCGAAGAGATTTCAGACACTTCCGCAGGTGTCAGATCACGGTTGCTGAGTGCCGTTAAGCGGCCTTTCATCCGGCGCAGATTGAAGAAGAGTTTTTTCTGTGCGGCGGAAGTTCCCATTTTTACCAGTGACCAGGAACGCAGAACATATTCCGTGATCGCCGCGCGAATCCACCACATAGCATAGGTGGAAAGGCGGAAACCCTTGGTGTGATCGAATTTTTTCACCGCCTGCATCAGGCCGATATTCCCTTCGGAGATAAGATCTGAAACCGGCAGGCCATAACCACGGAAGCCCATGGCAATTTTAACCACTAAACGCAGATGGCTGGTGACCATGCGGTGCGCCGCTTCCATATCACCATGATCATGCAAACGCTTGGCAAGCTCCACCTCTTCGGCAGGCTCCAGCATCGGGAATTTACGAATTTCTTCCATGTAATGAGACAAGCCGGATTCGGTTAATGTGGGTAAACTTACTGCGCTCATGTCATTCTCCTTTCCAGATCAGAATCGTTAACATAATAACCAACCCATATCAAGGGTTATTATGCTTTTCTTTCAGGGTAGATTTAGGGCGTAATAGCGCCAATGCAAGCAGGTGGATGATCAGGCATGTCAGGCTGATGGAAATCAAAACATCGCTGGCAAAATGCCCGCCTTGCACGATGCGTGAAGCCGCCGCCGCAAGGGCAAAAATAATGCCGGCAGGGTAAAGGATCATAGCAAAGCGCGGAATTGTATATGCCAGCGCAACGGCGGTGGCGGCTGTGCTGGCATGCCCGGAAATAAAGGAAGAGCCACTCACCCCGGCCGGCGCAATCTGCCACATCGGCAGGAAAGGCTGCGTGCCGCCGAAAGGTTCCGTGTGGCGTGGGCGTGGACGATCCCAGGTTGGCTTCATGATGTTATGCACGAAAATGCCGGGGATGACGGCCAGCGTCAGTAATAAAAAAGCGGATTTTCGGACGGAGGCTCTCTCTGCTGATGCCGGGGATTTCCGGCAGCGCCAAAGTGAACGGCACAGCCAGATCAACGCTGCCAGCCCCATACCCCAGGCAAAGAAGGTGACGGATTGATAAATGATTTCCGACCAACCCTGATTATCCTGCGGAAAAAGCTTCAGGCCTGAATCAAAATAAGGCCGGCTGATGGCTATATCCAGCTCCGGATAAACAATAAAAGGCAGCGAAACGGCCAGATTAATAACGAGCAGAAGAGTGATTTTAAGCGGTTGTTTCATCATGTCTTACTGTGGTGGTTGAAACTGGTTCAGGCGATAGAAATAAAATTTTTCACCGTGAATCATTGCTTCGTAAAGCTTGATTGCCTGACGAAAATAAGGGCGCTGGCGGGTGATATCCGGCTGACGTGTGATAAACAACATATCATAACCTGCATAAGCCATAAGGTTGGAATTCAGATCGTAATGGTCATGAATCTGCCCGCCCATATGCCATTTGATGATGGGGTAGGGTGTGCCATCTTTCTGACGGAAATGGTAGGAAAGCGGTGCGATGATTTTACGTTCATCCGTAAGTGGCACCAGCCCCGGCTGTTGGTTCAGCAGGCTTGTGGTGATGGGCGCAAGCGCGTTCCAGCGCTCTACACGCTGCCACGGATTCTGTGCGTCGCTCAGCGATAGCTTTGCCAGTATGGGTGTAAAAGGAAAAAGAATCGCCAGCACGCCATGCAGGACTATCACCGTCAGGATGGTTTTTTTCATGTTCATTTGAAGCAGAAGATGCGCCAGAAGCAGGCTGCCCGTGATGTAAGCCGGCGCTGCCCAATGCGCTTGCGCACCGGAAATGAAGGCAAGGATGATTGCCACAAACAGCAAGGGCAGAGTGAAGCAGAGGTAAAACCGCGTGGCATTTTCCGAAGCCAGCGTTTTTAACCGCAGGCCGTGCCATAACAGCAGGGCGAAAAGGATGGGGCCGAAGACACCGAATTGTGATGCCAGAAACTCCAGCCCGCCGGTAAAGTTTACCGAGACACCCTGCGACAGCATGTTGGTGCCGGTATGTTGAAAGCTGACAAAATCATGCGCTAGATTCCAGATAAGATTGGGCAGAAACATCACTGCCGCAATCATCAGTCCAATCCAGACGGCAAGGTTGCGCAGAAGCTTGCGTTCATCCTCATGGCTGAGGAGTAAAATGAAGGTGGAGAGTGCAAACATGCCCATCGTATATTTGCTCAGAAGCCCGAAGCCGGCCATCAGCCCCACCACCAGCCACCAGTTATCCTTATCGCTCAGCGGTGCTTTTGCCAGCGCAAAAAGTGCCACCGTCCAGAAAAAAACCAGCGGTGCATCAGCGGAAATAAAGGCGCTGCCAAGGGTGGTGATGGGCAGAGTCAGAAAGAAGATGCCGCCAAGAGTGCCCACTTTTCTGGAAGAGAGCGTGCTGCCAAGGTGATAGATAAAAACGGTGGAAATCCCATATAAAATGGGTGCACTCAGTTTCACGAAAAAGGGCGAATATTGCCCCCATGGCTCGGTGGTAAGCCAGATGAGCCAGGCTACTATCGGCGGTTTGGAAAAATAACCCCAGTCAATATCCCGGCTCCATGTCCAATATTGCGCCTCGTCAAAAAAGATGGGCAGCAGCGGCAATGCAGCAATCCGCAAGGCCGTCACAACCAACACCAGCAAGGCGAAGCCTGTGGGTGTTTGCAGACTTTCCCACAGATTACGGTGCCAGGAACATTCTGCCTGTTTATTTTTCGGATCGCTCATGATGGTAGCATGTAGCGTAAATTAACGCTGTCAGGAAGAGGGTTGCAAGCCACCATGTTTGCCACAGCCCAAAACTTACCAAGGTGAATGTTGCCCAGCCGCTGAGTGTGCAGAGCAGCAGGCGGTTGGTGTGGTAGCTGCGTTCATTAAGCGCAGTTTTGATTGGCAGCAACATGATGGATGCGGCAAACGCACCCAGTGAGCCAAGCTCCACCCACAGCTGCAGAAAGCCATTATGCGGGTGCAGCTGGAAGGCAACATCCATGCCCAGTGTTTGTTCCACCAGCCGGCTTGTGCCGAAGCCATACCCCATTAAAGGGCGCTCGAATATCAAATGGGTGGCGCTCTTCCACATATCCACGCGGAACATCCAGGATTCCGGCAGACCCGACCAGTCATATTGCGTGGCATAGAAGAAAATAAAGGGCGAAAGCCACAGCAGAACGAAAATGCCCATTGGCACGGCATGTTTAATAAGGCGTGGGGCATAAACAATGCCAAGTGCGGTGAAGATCATTGCCACCGCCGCCAATTGCGCGGCCTGCATGGGGTGGGTGATGAACGCCGCCAGCGCCAGCGGTGTGATCAGCAGGCGCGCTTTGGTGGAAAGCAGGCGCCAGAAAACCGGGAACAGCATAATGAAAATGGCCGTGCCTTTATCCTGCGGCTGGCGGATATTTTCCGTGCCGAAGCCTAATAACTCACGCAGCCACAGGCTGATGCTGAAATCCGTCAAATGGTCGGCAGTCATATAAATCAAGGCGATGGCCAGCGCCGCCACGGCAGCGGGGGAAAGGTTTGAGAGCGGTTTTTTTTCAACCTTAGCCTGTTGCATCACGCCATACCACCCCACCAGACAGCAGGCGGAAAGTGCCGCCGCCATGGCCAGATTGCTTAATGTTTCAGCGCTGTTAACGCTCCACATTGCGCTGGCAACGGCGAGGAAAATCAGAAAGCTGGCAGCATTATTTGCCAGAAACTGAATGGCGGAGAAGTGGCGCGGTTTGCGGAAACAGGAAGGCAACGTGGCCAGTGCCAGGGCAATAAACAGAATTATAACCGCCTGCCCGGAAAAAAGCAGCAGCGGCATTGCCAGCGCAGTTACATTAATCATTGCTATGCCTCATGCTGAAACAATAAGTGAAATGCCCCGCTTCGCGCAATGGGATAAATTGGGGGTGTCAAAGGGCTATTCTTTCTCCTTACCTTTCCCGCTGTGAATAAGGGATGCGACAATGCCCGCTATGGCCGTAAACGAAATTGCTGATCCCCATCCGGGATGGCCGGCCGTAGCAAGAAGGTAGGTTGTTACCAAAGCGCCCAACACGATAAGCAATGCAAACCACTGCCCTCTTCGTTTGAACTGTGCAAATTCTTTGCGCATCCGGTGCCTGATGGATTGCTCCTTTTCTGCCATTTTTAGGATGCGCTCAGGTGCATCAGGAATGATCCTGCCATAATGTTCCATAATCTCAGGTGGTGGCAGTGGCCCTGAAAAGTGGCTTAAAGCCACCGCAATGGAGTGACGAGTAGCAGGATCATCTTTCGGCAGTAACTCAAGCACCTTGCTTACATCATCGCTGATGTCAGTAGCTTTTTTCTTTTTTGGCAGTGGTTTATCGCGCTTTGTTTGTTTTGTCATAAGCACTGATTTGGGATGAGATATAACCGCCTACATTCACCCAATCCGCATAGAGATTGGCAGAAGAATCGCCCTGATAAAAGGCATCATCTTCTAAAAGACCTATATCAAACACAGAGCCGCAGCCAGCTGAAAAAGCATTCACCCGGTTCATTTCAGAAAAATCTTTCATACGGCAAGCTTAACATAACCCAATGGTATTAACAATCGTATCCCTCATAAATATAGCGGCCATATTATTATTCCGGAAGAATGAAGTTTTATCACCCCACCTTCTTCTGGTCGATGTAGATTACTTAGTGTTACGGTTTATTTCGGTGATGTTCTTCAGCAGCTCTGCCAGCTTGTTGATGTCGCTGTTAGCACTCTCTTTGTTCATATACGGGTAGATTTATTTAATCTTTCTTTTTGAGAAATAGAAAACATCCATAACAAGTTTTAATGGTATTAACGCCATCGATACCATAGCAACTAACATGAATATTTTTATATAGTTAGTTTCTATAACTGGACTCTTATGACTTATTGAGGCAATGCCATCATTGTGTGAGATAAGAATTTCCCAGTGTTCTGGGTATTTGTAAAATGATTTTGTTGTCCAAACCTCTACTTCAATTCGCTCATTTGGCATCAATTCAGGAATGACATATTCGTTGCCAACAACACTAATTTTGCCATACCTAAAATATGAATTAGTTTTCTGGAAACCTAATGTATCAAAAAGTTTGATGGTAGGATTAAGAACTTTTTTATTGGTTGGATTAAAAAGCTCAATTTGTAAGTATGAGTTATAATGAAATATATCCATTTCTAACAAATTATATTTGCTTAGAGCTATATTTTGTGTGGTTTCAGTCAATTCATTAGATTTTTTTCCGTTCTCTGAATTAGATTTTATTAAATCTTCTATGTTATCTTTAAGATTCTCTTGTGGAACACGAAAAACATTATGTATTATAGTTGCTTCTAACTCTGGCCTTTCATCTAAATAATTTTCGATGGCGTACCATACTATTCCTAGAACGAATGTTAGCAATGATCCTATTATGGCAGCTTTGATATTATCTGTTGCGAATTTAATCATTAAAAATTAACCCACCTTCTTCTGGTCGATGTAGATTTCGCTGCCCAATTCTTTGAACTTTTCGCTCATTTCGGCCATGCCTTTTTGTTTTTCATCCCCGGTGAGTTCTTCTGAACTCCCCATGGGATGGCGCTGCCGCGCGCTGTGGGCACGGTTGGCCTGCTGGCCTCCCATATCGGGATTTTTGACTTGGGGGTTTGCGTTTGAAAATGACTCCCCCTTGATGGGGGAGTCAGCATCACGCAGGGATGCTGGTGGGGGTGTTTCTGAACTATCCCCCCCATCGGAATCTGAGATTCCGATTCCCCCACCAGGGGGGAATGAGGCGCTTTCAGACTCCCCCGTGAAGGGAGAGTTAGAAGCTTCCTGCTCCCTGGCATATTGGCGCACATCTTCAGAGATTTTCATGGAGCAGAATTTGGGCCCGCACATACTGCAGAAATGCGCCACTTTCGCGCCTTCGGCCGGCAGGGTTTCGTCGTGATATTCCATCGCCTTTTCAGGGTCTAAGCTGAGGTTGAACTGGTCGCGCCAGCGGAACTCAAACCGCGCTTTGGAAAGTGCATCATCGCGCATCTGCGCGCCCGGGTGCCCCTTGGCCAGATCGGCCGCGTGCGCCGCCAGCTTATAGGTAATCACGCCCTCGCGCACATCATCACGATTGGGCAGGCCAAGATGCTCCTTCGGCGTGACGTAACATAGCATCGCCGTGCCATACCAACCAATCTGCGCCGCGCCAATGGCGCTGGTGATGTGGTCATAACCGGGCGCAATATCGGTGGTGAGCGGCCCCAGCGTATAGAAGGGCGCTTCGTAACACTCACGCAGCTGCTTATCCATATTCTCTTTAATCAGGTGCATCGGCACGTGGCCTGGGCCTTCGATCATCACCTGCACATCATGCTGCCACGCCACCTGGGTGAGTTCGCCCAGCGTTTTCAGCTCCGCAAACTGGGCTTCATCATTGGCATCGGCAATGGAGCCGGGGCGCAGCCCATCGCCTAAGCTGAAGGCCACATCATATTGCTTCATAATTTCGCAGATATCTTCAAAATGCGTGTAGAGGAAATTTTCCTTATGGTGGGCAATGCACCATTTAGCCAGAATGGAACCGCCGCGGGAGACAATACCCGTGACGCGATTCACCGTCATCGGCACGAAGGGCAGGCGCACACCGGCATGGATGGTGAAATAATCCACGCCCTGCTCGGCCTGTTCAATCAGCGTATCGCGGAACACTTCCCAGTTCAGGTCTTCCGCCACGCCGTTCACTTTCTCTAAAGCCTGATAGATCGGCACCGTGCCCACGGGAACGGGGCAGTTGCGGATGATCCATTCCCGCGTGTTGTGGATGTTCTTGCCGGTGGAAAGATCCATTAAGGTGTCGCCGCCGTGGCGGGTTGCCCACACCATTTTATCCACTTCTTCGCCGATGGAGGAGGTGACGGCGCTGTTGCCGATATTGGCATTGATCTTCACCATGAAATTGCGGCCGATGATCATCGGCTCACTTTCCGGGTGGTTGATATTGTTCGGGATGATGGCGCGTCCGGCGGCCACTTCAGCACGCACGAATTCCGGCGTATAAATCTCCGGCAGATTTGCACCAAAGCTCATGCCACCTTTGGAGTTTTTACGCAGTTCCTGCAGCCCCAGATTTTCGCGGATGGCGATATATTCCATCTCCGGCGTGATGATGCCGGCGCGGGCATAATGCATCTGCGAAACATTCTTGCCCGCTTTGGCGCGCAGCGGCGTTTTGTTCACGTTGGGGAAGGTGGGGGCAAGGCCCTTATAACTCCCCACCTGCGGGGGAGTCGAGGAACGAAGTGACTCGGTGGGGGGTGTAGTCTCTGCTGAAGTCTGACCCCCACCTGAAACCGCTTGCGCGCTTTCAGACTCCCCCGTGAAGGGGGAGTTAACTGAACTCTGAACTCTGAACTCTGAACTCTTTGTGAAACCGTTATCCTCCGGCTTTACATCCCGGCCGATATAGCGCTCCACATCGCCCCTTCCTTCAATCCATTTCCGGCGCAAGGCCGGCAGGCCGGCGCGGATATCCACCGTCTGTTCTGGATCAGAAAACGGGCCGGAGGTATCATAGATATTCACCGAAGGCTCCCCACCTTCCAGCTTCACCTGACGCATGGCCACCTTGATGCCCTGAAGATTGGCGGAGCCCGCCACATAAAGCTTTTGAGACGACGGAAACGCGCCGGTGGTAACTTTATAATCCGGGTTCTGAATGGAATCTTTATGCGTTACGGCGTTGAGCTTGTCATTCATGGCGCTATCCTTCATCTGCGGTATTTATTGGCCGCTATTTATAGCAGCTAAAAACGGGTAACATGCCAGCGTGGCAAAAGCCACCACGCATCCGGCGTGCCATCACACGCGCATTGGCATGATGACATAGACAGCGGTGCTTTCGGAAGGGTCGCGCACCACGGCCGGTGCGTTCGGATCCGCCAGCAGAATGGAAACGGCGTCACCTTCCAACTGGGAAAGAACCTCCAGCACATAGCGGGAGTTAAAGCCAATTTCCAGCGCATCGGAACTGTAGCTTGCGGCTAGTTTTTCTTCAGCATTACCACCTTCCTGACTGGTGGCGCTTAAGGTGAGTTCACCACCGGCGAGGCTGAATTTTATGCCCCGTGTTTTATCCAGAGAAATGGTGGAAACCCGATCCACCGCGCTGGAAAGCGCTTTGGTGTCAATTTCCAGAAGCTTGTCGTTATTTTGTGGAATCACCCGCTCATAATCCGGAAAATTACCGTCAATCAGCTTGGAGACCAAAGATGCCTTGCCGGATTGCAGGCGGATTTTTGTTTCGGAAACACCAATGCTGATGGTGTTATCCTGCCCTTCAAAAAGCTTGTGCAGTTCGTTAACTGTTTTACGCGGCACGATGATGCCGGGCATGCCGGCGGCGCCTTCAGGAATGGGCGCATTGATTTTTGCCAGACGGTGACCGTCCGTGGCCACGGCGCGCAGTGTGGCCGTGTCATTGGAGGGCACATGCAGGAACACGCCGTTAAGGTAATAGCGTGTTTCTTCATTCGACATGGCAAAGCGTGCCTTATCGAACAGGTCAAATAATGTTTGCGTGGGCAAAGTGAACTGATGTGTCAATGTGCCTTCGGAAATGATGGGGAATTCATCTGCCGGCAGAGAGGAAAGAGTGAATTTGGATGAGCCGCTGCGCACCAGCACCTGACCGTTAGCGGCCGTGCCGTCCAGCTCAATCTGCGCACCTTCGGGCAATTTACGCACAATATCATAAAGCATCTGCGCGGGTACGGTGATGGCGCCGTCCAGCTCCGTATTTGCGGCAATGGCTTCAGAGGCCACAATGTCCATATCCGTAGCGGTTAACAACAAGCCGCCATCATGGGATTCCAGCTTGATATTACCCAGAATAGGGATGGTGTTGCGGCGCTCCACAATGGATTGCAGACGCCCCACTGTTTTAAGTAACACGTCGCGCTCAATCACCACTTTGAGTGTGGGGGTTGCTGTGATGCTTTCTGCTGCATTCGCCATGGTCGTCTCCGTCAAAAGTAGCACTGTTGCTAATAAAGCATACTTAGCCCCAGCTTAGGCGCGATGCAAGCGTCTTTCCACGGTTTTTAACAGTGCTTGAAAGTTCGCATCTTCCTTGATGAGTGTTTCGGCGCGGCGTGCGGCATGAATGACGGTGGTATGATCTTTGCCACCAAAGGCACGTCCGATATCCGGCAATGAAAGATTGGTATATTTTTTAGCCAGATACATGGCCAGCTGCCGGGGGCGGGCAATGTTGCGGGAGCGGCGGGCGGAAAGCAGGTCCTGCACCAGAACGTGGCTGGCTTCGGCGGTCACTTCCAAAAGGCGGGTGATGGTCACCGGCGGTGCGGAAAGCCGCTCGCAGCCGGAAAGAATATCCTGAATAAGCTCCGTGGTGACGGGTTGCTGGTTTAACATGCTCTGTGCGCTGATCTGGTTAATCATTCCTTCCAGCGCCCGGACGCTGCCACAGGCCGCCTCGGTAATTGCAGGAAGCGTTTCTTCGGGGATCACCACCTGCATTTGCCGTGTTTTCTGCATTAATATATCGTTGAGCAGGGCTGTTTCAGGCATCGCAATCGGCAGGCAAAGGCCGGAAGCAATGCGCGAGCGGATGCGTTCATCCAGCATGGTCAGTTCTGAAAGCGGCTGAGAGGAGCTGATCATCATCTGCTTGCCGCTATCCAGCAATGTGACCATGGTATGCAGCAATTCTTCCTGCACATTGGGTTTTCCCGCCAGAAATTGGAGGTCGTCCACCATAAGCATATCCGCGCTGCGCAGCTGCGATTTAAACTGGTTAATGCTGCCATCTTTCAAGGCGCGAATAAAATGATGCGTAAAATATTCCGCGCTTAAATAAACCACATTTAAGTGAGGCTGTGCTTCGCGGAGGGCATGGGCGGTGGCCTGTAACAGATGGGTTTTTCCACGACCAACGGAAGCGGAAAGAAAAAGAGGATTGGCCGAAAGCCCCACGCTGCCATTGGCGGCAACCTGCCGGCAGGCAGTGCTGGCCAGGCGGTTAGAATCGGATGTGACAAAACGTTCAAACGAAAAGCGGCGATCCAGCTGCGCGCCAAAATAACGACTTTCCCCGGATGGTTGGCGGAATGGAATCACCGTTTCGTGGGTGTGCGCTTCGTCAGAGGACGGTGTGGCGGAAGCTGCCGACAGTGAAGGGTTTGTTTG
>JAUIEX010000035.1 GCA_030429725.1 Alphaproteobacteria bacterium | reverse complement strand
TGAAAACAAAAGGAAAAGACAAGCGAACAGACAGTGCCAAAAAGGTTGGCGTTCAGCTTGCAGAGGCTGCAAAAGAAAAGAAAATTACCACCTGTGTCTTTGACCGCAACGGTTACAAGTATCACGGTCGCGTAAAGGCGATTGCTAAAGGCGCTCGTGAAGGTGGACTCAAATTCTAATTACTATTACTCATTTTTAACGTTCCGAACAATGGCAAGACCACAAGGTAGAAATAAAGGCCGAGCTCCACGAGAGAAAAAAGAGTTTGAAGAAGAAGTGATTCAAATCGACCGTGTTACACGTGTGGTTAAAGGTGGTCGACGTCTTCGATTCCGTGCGACCGTTGTTATTGGAAACAAGAAAGGAAAAGTAGGAGTTGGTATTGGAAAATCAACCGAAGTACAGGGAGCCATTCAAAAAGCAATCTCTCAAGCAAAGAAAACTCTTATTACTGTTCCAATTGTAGGACAAACCATTCCTCACAAAATAAAGTTCAAGTACAAGAGTGCTCACCTCCTTCTTATGCCCGCTTGTCCTGGTACAGGAATCATTGCTGGAGGACCACTCCGAAAAATCATTGAACTCTCAGGAATTGAAGACATTCTCAGTAAGTCACTCGGAAACAACAATAAACTCACAAACTCACAGGGCTTACGAAAAAGCGTTTTGACGGAAATAACCATGATCTAATATCCAGAGGAGTCTTGTTAGCCGTGCATTTCTTTCTTAATTTGGCGGGTAATCACCCATTGCTGAAGCACGGAAAGGCTATTGCTCCACGTCCAGTAAATCACCAGCCCGGCCGGAAAACCTGCAAACAAAAACAGGAAAATAGCCGGCATCCAGCGAATCACCATTTTCTGCACGGGGTCAGCCGGTGGCGGGCTTAAAAATTGCTGCAGATACATGCTGATGACAAATAAAATCGGCCATGCACCAATCACCGGTATCCATAGCGGAAGATCATAAGGCAGCAAGCCAAACAGGTTAAAAATTGTCGTGGGGTCAGGCGCGGAAAGATCATGAACCCAGCCATAGAAAGGCGCATGGCGCATTTCAATGCTTACAAACAGCACCTTATAAAGCGCAAAGAAAATTGGAATTTGCAGCAGAATCGGCAAGCAGCCACTTGCCGGATTAACTTTTTTGCGCTTATAAAGCTCCATCATTTTCTGATTTGTCTGCATCGCATCGCCCTTATAGCGCTCGCGAATCTCCGTAATTTCAGGCATTAACTCCTTCATCTTCGCCATGGAGCGGAAAGATTTATTCGCCAGCGGAAACAGCATCAGCTTAATCACCACCGTCAGCATTAAAATTGCCAAACCAAAATTACCTAACCAGGAGTTGAAGATTGTGAGCACCTCAAAAATGGGGCGGGTCAGAAAATAGAGCCAGCCAAAATCCACCGCACGGTCAAACAGCGGAATATTCAACTGATCTTCATACCTATCCAGAAGCTGAACACGCTTTGCCCCGGCATAAAGATGGGTTGTCACACTCACCGTTTGCCCCGGCGCAATCGTTAATGTTTTCTGTTTTCCATCAACCTGATAGCGCGGATTATCCGCCTCAATATGGCGCATATTCACATCCATCAGCGCAGCCTCATCACCCTCACTTGCCGGCACAAAGGCCGCCAGCCAGTATTTATCGCCAATGCCGAACCAGCCACGCACCTGCTCATAGCTCTCATCGCCATCCTCTTTCAGATCATCATAGGTATGCTCAACCAGACGATCACCCAGCACGCCAACCGCCCCTTCATGGGAAATATAGAAAGCCTGTTTATCATCACGCGCACGTTGAATGCGGGCAAATGGCGCAAGATTTTTAGCCTCCCCTCCCAGGTTACGCACCTGATCTTCAATGGTAAAAAGGAAGTCTTTATCCACGGCAATCTTTCTGACAAACGCCAGCCCGGCATCATTCTGCCACCGCATCACCAGCGGGTTATCCGGCGTCAGATTTCCTTGGGAAACCTGCTGCCATAATGTCGTTGCATCCGGCACGGCCACGCCTGCTGCCGCCAGCCAGCCCGTTTCCGCAAAATAGCGGTTGGCCGATTGCGCCGGGGAAAACAAAATCACCTCCGGGCTTTGTTTGTCTAACGCCTGATGGAACCCGGCCAGTGTCAAATCATCCAGCCGGCCGCCCATCAAATTCACGGTTCCATGAAGGCTCGGCGCATTAATTTTCACCCGTTCCCGCGCAACTTTACCCTGCTGCAAAACCGCCTCACGCGGTTGCACAAACGGCAATGGCGCCGGCTCGCCGCGTTCTTTCCGTGCCACAACCTCTTTTTCAATCGCCGCTTCTTTCTGCTGCTGCGCTTCATGCCAGGCTTTCTGCTCTTCCTGTAATGGCTTCATGTAAAAAGTCTGCCACAGGAACAAAATCAGCATCGCCACAATGGAGGCAATCACAATATTCCGTGTGTCCGTTGGATGATTTTGCTGATGGGGAGGGCGATACATATTTATAAATCCTTCATGCTTTCTTAAAACTGAATATTTGAACCTTGCCGACAGACATGGCGATTTTCCACCTCAGGCACAGGGTCAAAACTTGCCTTTGCCCATGGGTGGCAACGCAGAATGCGCTTAACACCCATCCACCCACCACGTAAAGACCCATGATGACGCACCGCCTGCATGGTATAATCCGAGCAGGTGGGAACATGACGGCAATGATTCCCCATCAACGGCGAAACACCCAAGCGATATGCCCTCACCAACAGCAGCAATAACTGCTGAAATACCAAAGAAACCTTGCGGTACATGACTTTTTTCACGTTGCCGCTTCTTTCTTTAACTGATGCAGGCCATAGGTCACATCGGCAACCAGCCGTTCAAACGGACGATCCAGCGCCGCATGACGGCCAATCAGAACATATGATGCATCCTGTGCTAATAAATTTGTTTTTTGTAACTTAATCTGCTGCACCACTTCCCGCAGACGACGGCGAATACGGTTGCGATCCACGGCACGTTTAAATGTCCGTTTTGTGATGGTGAAACCCACAGACCCCGCTTCACGCTCAGATTGCGGGAGGCTTTGCACCACGCAGCCTTTTGTTGCAACAGACCTGCCCTTACTGGAAACCTCAAGAAAGCTCCCACGCTTCTTCATCACCGGATAAGCACGGCCAGTCACAATAAGATTCAGTGAATCAATAATTAATATAACTACGCACTTAAGCGTTGACGACCCTTTGCACGGCGGGCAGCAATGACCTTACGGCCACCCAATGTTGCCATGCGCGAACGAAAACCATGACGGCGTTTGCGAACAATGTTACTCGGCTGGAAGGGACGTTTCATGCCAAACTCCTAAATATCATTTCAAAAGAGGGTGGTAGTTACTGCGAATCCACAAGATTGTCAACGATTAGCTTTCATCCCGGGGAGAGCTCTCTGCAGCACCCACAAAGTTTGACGGTTCCATAAAGTTTAGGCAATATAACCAGATGCAAGGAGCCAACAAACGTGCAATCCCTTAAAACTTTTTTTGTTATCTCGTTTTTGCTCATTGTCATCAGCATTATTTTTGGCCTGTCTTATGTTCGCACACATGTTGAAAATAACATCATTCTTGCTCTCACAGATAAAAATCATCAGGTAATTCGGACTGAATTTCGTAATAATGTCTGGAATCGCTACCGCAATATTTTGCTTCAAATGCCCTGCACCCAGCTGGACTGCCCGGATAACAGCAATTTAATTGCATCCCTGCAAAAAACACTCGCACCTCACCCGATCCTGCATTTTGCCCTGTTGAACCGTAGCGGGGAGGTGTTGATTGCCAGTGAGCCGGCGCTGATGGCCAATCAATTGGTTGGCGTTGCCGGTTCACAAATTTTTAAAGCCGCTCTGGCAGGACATTTGCAATCAGAGATTACCTCTTTACCCTTGGTGGAAAATGGTCAACAGAACCTAAAGCAAGTCACACGCAGCTTCATACCCATTTCTCAGAGCGAGACGGGAAAGGCGGCATCGCTCCTCATTGTTTATTCTGATATTTCAAATATCTGGCGCAATCCAACACAGCTGCAAACCATGATCATCACTATTGTTGTCGGCATTTTTCTTGCCATCTTCATCATTATGTATATCAGCATGATGCGGTTTGAGCGCCTGATCAGCAAACAATATGAGGCCAATCTGGATCTGGTGAAAGATAAAGCGGCGGCAGAGGCGGAAAATAGAGATAAATCGCAGTTTTTGGCGAATGTCAGCCATGAATTACGCACACCGCTCAACGCCATCATCGGCTTTTCGGAAATCATTAAAGATGAAGTGATGGGACCGGTCAACAACCCGCAATATATGGAATATATCCGGGATATTCATCTTTCCGGCGTGCATCTTTTAAGCCTGATTAACGATATTCTTGATTTCTCAAAACTGGAAGCCGGCAAGCTGGAAGTCAATATGCAGCAAACGGATGTCACCAAAATCCTTAAAAACTCAATGCGTCTCGTAGCGCCCAGCGCCTCTGAAGCTAAAGTGGAACTTAAAACCGACATTCCTAAAGAACATTTTATTCTGGTCATTGATGCAAAACGCCTGAAGCAGGTGTTGCTGAACCTGCTTTCCAATGCAATCAAGTTCACGCCGGAAGGTGGTTTTGTCAAATTAGCGGTGTGGCACAATGTCACTAAACGCCAGCTGATTATTGAAGTGGAAGATTCAGGCGTTGGCATTGCACCAAAAGATATTTCCCGCGTGATGCAGCAATTTGGTCAGGTTGAAAATAAACTAAGCCGGAAATATGAAGGAACCGGCCTGGGGCTTCCGCTCTCCAAAAAGCTGGTTGAACTTATGGGCGGCAACATGGATCTGACCAGTGAAGTTGGCATCGGCACTAAAGTTATTATCTCCATGCCTTATGAATCGGGTGATGCAGAAAAGAATAATCAGGATGAAGTTATCACCACCACCGTTACCATCCCTACGGAAAAAAGTGAGCCAGCCGAAAGCATTCCTATTCTTATGCCCGCACCGGCTTCCGCTGCCCCTGCTTTTTCCACAGAGGAGGCTTCCTCATCGCAGCCCGCACCGGAGGAACATGAGGCTGCCATTGATCACACAAACGAAGCGATTGTCGGCTCTTCCTGGTCCGGCGTCGCGGATGAAAGCACCGCCGAAGCCAATCCCACGCCTTCCGGTAACAATACCAGCAATAATGATGATGAAAAAATAACATTGTAAACAGCGCATGGTTCTGTGTATCAAGCGCATATGACAAAACGCCGCACCGTTCAAACTATCCGCCAAATGAAAGGGCAAAAACAGATTGTTACGCTCACGGCCTACCATGCCCCTATGGCAGAACTTCTTGATCCGCATGCTGATATCCTTCTGGTTGGCGACTCACTGGGTATGGTGCTGTATGGCATGCCCTCAACCCTGCCGGTCACGTTGGAAATGATGTCACTGCATGGGAAAGCCGTTACCCGCGCCAGCAAAGAAGCGTTGGTTGTTGTGGATATGCCCTTTGGAAGTTATCAGGCCGGCAAGGAAGAGGCCTTCAAAAATGCCGTCGCATTGTTACAATCCACCACCGCACACGCCATCAAGCTGGAAGGTGGGGAGGTTATGAAAGAAACCATTCATTTTCTGACACAACGCGGCATTCCGGTGATGGGTCATATTGGCCTTCAGCCACAATCCGTTCACAGCTATGGCGGCTATGCTAAACGCGGCAAAGATAAACCGGCACAAAAACAATTCCTTCGCGATGCCAAAGCCCTTGAGGAAGCCGGCGCGTTTGCAATGGTTATTGAAGCCGTTGATGCCACGCTGGCAAAGCAGCTTACCCGGTCTGTATCCATCCCCACCATTGGCATTGGTGCGGGAAAAAATTGTGACGGGCAGGTTCTCGTCACCGAAGACCTCATCGGGCTCACAGCATCACCACCGCCCTTTGCGAAACCGCTTGTTAATGTCCGTGATCTTATTTCGCAGGCGGCACAGGATTTTGCTGCCACCACCCGCAACCAGGCGTAAGAAAAATCAGGGCAACTTTCGGCGTCTTGCCTGACTGTGTTAGCAACGTAGAGATATTTTGTTAACAGGGTCTAGCGGCCGATACCTTCATGTTTAGACAGCATCTGCTCCCGCTTCATTTCAATGAGTGGGTTACAGCGCGGGTCAATATTCTCCAACAATTTCGGATCGCCCACTTCCATCATGGCACGCACACGGTCATGAATAAAAATCATAATGAAGTTAATTTCACCTTCGGAAAGATCTTCATGCGTATCCAGAATATTCAGAATCATCTGACAGGCTTCAACATATTCACCTTCCTGCTCCAGAAAGAAAATCTTCATCTGCCGCGCCCAGAGAGGCATTTTCACATCACGCGGCAAATTGTATAACTTCTCTGCAATGCGCAAGGCCCAGTTCTTATCCTTCAGCCGATGATTGGCATGGTATGCCGCCTGCGCATACCACCACCATTTCTTTTCAGGATTAAGATCAGAATGCTCCTCCAGATAGCGCACCACAAACGGGAGATGTTCCATCACATTCTGGCTGCTGCTGTAATAATAGGCCACCAATGAAGCATTGTAATGCGATTGCGGATCCAGCCCATCCAAAATTTTCCACCAGTCATATAGCGCCTGATAATCATAATCTTTCAGCGGCGTTACGCGGGCAAAGCTATCCCCGGCATGCTGCAATTGCAGCGCATATGTCCTAAACAACCATTGTGCATCGCCCAGTTCACTTAATTTCACCATCGCTGCCGATGGCACCGGCGGCACAATGCCCAGATTCGGCTTATAGGTGGTGTGCCCCTGCCAAAACCATTCCGAGCGGTCAATTCTCAGCGGATCCTGCCCTAGGTGATCCCAATCATTCGGAATGCCATACCAGAAGATAATTTGCAAAATCAGGCACGTTAGTGCCAGCATTCCTGCGGAGCAAAGCCAACAAATAAAACGGGTTAGATTCCGCATCATGGCTGCTAGAAATTACGCCGCTTAAAATCAATAATGGCCACTGAAAGCAACAAGGGAACAAAGATGGCCGCCTGAATAACCGGCAGCCAAATCACCGTGCCGCTCACGCCATAAACCAACCATTCGGAATGGGTAAATAAATCCAGCCGCGGCAAAATGGCGGAAAGCCCTTTGAGTGCAAGGCCAAGATATCCTTCCAGCCCGGAATCATAAACCACACCGGGCGATTCCAGAATATAAAGGAAAAAACCAATCATCCGACCAATAAGGTAAAAGCCAAAACACAGCATCACAGCACTGGCGGCGCTGTTGATGATTAACGCGGCAAAAACTGCAAAAGCGGCCACCAGACACAGCTCAAGAAACAACATTAATGTCCAAATGGCCAGCCCGTCCATCGCAACATTAGGAAACAAAAACCAAATTATCAGGCCAAGTAAAAGACACATGAGCAATGCAAGCAAAGCAAAGCCAAACCAGTATGCCACCACGAAGCCGGTGCGCGTTACCGGACGTGTCAGCATATATTCAATTTCATGGTTTTCAAAAGCACGCCGCACATGGAAACAAATAAAAATGATAAAACCAACCACCAGAGCCGCGCGTGCGCCCGAAGCAGCATAGACCAACGAAAGCTGGCTCTCTTCCACCAGGGCAATATTACCCAGAAATGCCGAAAGGCCAAACACAGCAAAAAGAGCCGCAAAAACCGAAAGGAAAAGCCTGTCTCGCTTCGCCGTTAACCATACGTAACGCATTGTGGTAAACATCAACTTACCCCCAAAAATATTGAATTAAGCTAACTAAATCTTCCGCTTGGTGTTGGCAAACGTATTATATAAGGCTTTATCTTCCACCGTCACACCCTGCCCGGGAACAATCGTTGCTTTAATAAAGATAATCGTTTCCACCACATCATTCACACGTTGACGGCTTTTAAACGCGTTGCCAATAAACGGCACGTCGGAAAGACCGGGAATACCGCGATCATTATTATCGTTCCGCTCTTCCATCAGCCCGCCAATCACCATCACCTGACCGCTTTTCAAGCGCAGAACGGAATCCAGCTCACGAATCTCAACCACTGGAATATTCGATGTAATATCAACATTATTCTGGGCGGCAATCAACGATACAGCCGGGTCGGAAACACTGCCCGTAACACGGGATAAGGTTGGACGAACACTCATAATCACTTCGCCACGCTCCAGATCAATGGAAGGCTGAATCGCAAGCAGCACACCCACAGGCACTGTTTGAATTTCACTGGAAACCGTTAACGAAGTTGACCCCGAACCCACGCCGGAATCCTCGGTTTCCTCTTCCACATTCAGGCGGAAATACACAAAATTCTCTGCAAATGTCAGCACTGCATATTGGTTATTCATTGCGTGCAAACGCGGGCTGGAAAGCGTCCGTGACGTTCCAAAAGCCTGCACTAACTCAATGGACGCATCCAGTGACGTGTTCCCAATGCCAAACAATTCTGCCGGAAGCACGCCCACGGAGAAAGTCTGCGGACTACCCGCATCAAAACCGGCATCATTAAATTGCGAAGTGGCCGTTAAGCCGGTTACATTGCTGTTAAGAAAGTTCCAGTCAATCCCGCTTCTAAACTCATCATTCAGGCTTACTTCCAAAATCTTCGCCTCAATCAGAACCTGAGAAGAATTAGAAACCTGAACATAATCAAGATATTGTTTAATATGCTGATGCTGACGTTCCGTTGCCAGCACGGTCAATAAGCCTGCCGGACGATTAACTGATAAAATTCCCGGCGGCAAGGCTGCGTCCGTACCGGAGCTGGCCGCCGACGAAGCATCCGCTGCCCCATCACTTGCGCCGTCAGAGGCAACCGGCTGCGCAATAAATTGCTGCTCCCGGTTAAATTGTGCAATGATGTTAGCAACACTGGTTTGAATATCCTGCCAGATATCCCCCTGCTCCGTTGATGCGGAAAGTTCACTCTGCGAGCCGCTGGAGAAGCCACCGCCACCGGTGCCACCTTCGCCGCCACCGCCGCCGCCATTGACAAGGTTGGTTGAGATATTCACCGTGCTGCTGGAGGTACGCACCTGATTCAACAGGTTCATACGGTAATGTTTAATCACCGGAAGGTCACGCTCAATCCGAAGAATATCATCCTCCATCGAGTATTTCAGCCCCGCCAATTTTGCAATACGCTCCACCACCTTAGAAAACGGACGGTTTGAAGCGCGGAAGATAATGCCACCTTCAATATTGGAATCAATTTCCATATCCACCTCAGCGCGGCGGCCAAGTTCAATCAACACATCTTTTAAGGGAATATCTTCCGTCACCGCAATGCTCACCAGCCGGTCTTCATTCAGCACCGGCTCCGGCATTTCCGCCATAAAATCAAGCATTGTTGGCATTGGCAATGATGATTGCACAGGCTCTGGCAATGGCTTTTTAATGCGATCAATCAAGCCTTTTTTATAATCTTCCCGGGTTAGCCCGCCTTCCACATCATGTGGCGCGGGTTTAAATGGACTCTTAAAGCCATCGGCGCAACCCGAAAATAGCGCAACACACACAAGAAGAACTAGTAAAATTGAAATGAATGAACGCTGCTTAACCATTATCTCTCACTAAAACCAACCATAAATAATTTCATACACTGTATTATTCCAATACACCATTAATTCTGGCAGGAGTAGCACGATAAAGAAAGCAATCGCAAGCGCTGGCCCGAATGGAAAGCGTTTTCCATAACCAAGCTGTTGCCACAGCACCGCATGTGCCACACCAATGCCCCCTGAAAGCATCAAAAACAAACTAATTCCCTCCACCGGCATCACCACACCAACGGCAAAAAGATATTTCACATCTCCAAGCCCAAGCCCCTCAACACCCTTCCACAGAAAAAACACCCAGCGCAAAAGAAGGCTGCCACAGCCTAGCGCCAGCGACCCAATCAGCATCTGCTCCCAGCCATAGCCAAAGCGCCAGCCAAGTAGTGTGCAAAGCACGGCCAATACCAAATTTACTACATCCGGAATAATCAAAAACTCCAGATCAATCACCGTCAGCAGCAGCAAACATGTCGCAATAGCAACCATCAGCAATGCGTCAAAACTCAAGCCAAACCGTAGAAAAACCATCACGGACAGGCAAAGCATGGCCAGTTCCGTCAACGGATAGCGCCATGAGATTGACACCTGGCAATAGCGGCACTTCCCGCGCTGAAGCATAAAGCTAAAAAACGGCACTAAATCTTTGAATGAAAGCGGATGCTCGCATGAGGTACATGCAGACCTTACCGCCCCAACCTTCATCTCACGCGGCAAGCGATACGCCATTGCAGTGACAAAACTTCCCAGCGCCAACCCCAGAAATCCCGCAACTAAAAACCCAAGCCACAAAGGCGCAATAACGGGTTGAAACGGTATCAGAAGGTAGGAATCCACCTTCAAAGCCTACTCCCCGGCCTGCTCCTTGTCAGCAAAAATAGTTTGATATGCCCGTGGCAGCATCAGATAATAACGCCCCGTCTGCTTCATGTGACCCGCCAGCAATTCGGCGCGTTCACCGCCGCCGAAAAACACATCACCCCGCACCACGCCACGAATGGCGCCGCCCGTATCCTGTGCCACCATCATCCGGCGATAATTCACCGCCGTTTGTTCCGCCACACCTGCTTCACTCACTGAAACAGGCACCCCTTCCGCATCCACCGGCAAGGTGGTTTCCAGCCATAAAGGCACATGGTATGGAATAAAGCGCTTATCCACAGCAAGGCTATGCTCCGGCCACACAGGAAGTCCGGCGGCACCAATTGGCTTTTTAGTTTCATCACTACGGAAGAAAATATAAGACGGATTTTGCCGCATCAGCGCCACACCTGCTGAAGGATGTTCTCTCAGCCACGTCTTTAGCACCGGCGCCGTCATGGCCTCTTGAGTTATCACCTCATCCTCAATCAGAATTTTTCCGATGGAAACATAATCATACCCGTTCTGCCCGGCATACGTCACCGACATCACGGAACCATCCTCAAAATTCACCCTGCCCGACCCCTGCACATGCAGAAAATAAAGCTGCACCGGGTCATCCACATAAACAAGTTCCAGCCCGCTTCCATCCAGCGCACCATCTTCAATTTCAGCGCGGGTTGGAAGTGGCTTTTCGCCCTCCGGCAAGCCATAGAGCGGGTAACGATATTGCTCCGTTTTTGTCCGGCTACCCCTCAGATCAATCTCATAATACCCGGTGAACAACCCTTCCGGGTTAGCGTGGTTCATCACCGCCACCGGCATCCACCCCGCTTCGAACACATGGCGCAACGCCTTATCCGTGGGCTGAAGCGGCTGCAGATCAATCAATGTCTGGCAGGGTTTCTGCCACCATCCGGCCACACCACCAATATGCTTTACCGCCAAATCTTCGGCACGCTTCAACCAAATCTCACAGGATGCCATCAACGCCGGCATGGCCTGCGTCACCTTGGCCTCATCCCACCCTTTCAGGTCACTATAAGGCACCGGCTTCAAAATCATCTTCGGCGGCGTAGCACAGGCCACAACCAGTAAAGCACTTAAAATAACAAAAATAAGTGACTGAAATTTCATAGCTAAAACCATAAGTCAGAGGTTTGGATCTTACGTGGCAACCACCATCCATGCCGGGCTGCTTGCATCCATTTGACGCTCAAACACCCAGTCCTCACGCACCTCATCCACCTCGGAGGCATTGCCTTCAACCACTTTATCATCCTTATCGCGCACAACATTAATCTGCTCCGTAACAAACTCCACCTCAATCTGCACGCGCTTGCCGCGCAATGATGCGCTTAAAATAAGTGGTGGCTCCATAGAAACAATCGTTGTTTGCACCTGATTTCCCTGCTTTTCCAGCCGGTCAATCTCTGCCTCAAATTGCTGAAAAACATCCGGCGCTAAAAGATGCCGCAACACATCCTTATCCTGCTGGTTAAAGGCATCCACCACCATTTCAAAGGCACGTTGCGCTCCTTTCACAAACTCAGAAACATCAAGGCGACTATCTTTCTGGCTGATTTCTTCCAGCTTTTTAGCTACTTTTTCATCCTTCACCGGCAGCTCCACCGCCTCCGCCTCCACCACATTCTTATCAACCTGTGTCCGTATTTCCGCTTCCGCCTGGTGGAATTGTTGCGACATTTCCTGCTGCATTTTCTGCATCCGCTCGCGCAGACGTTCTTCCGTCCCGTCTTTTTTCCCCAGCGTGCGGCGCAGCTTTAGCACCAGAAAAGCCGCCACCACGGCAAAGAATAGGATATCAGCGTAAATCATAAATGACCTTGTTATGCGTTTCTCTCTCTGTATATAATGTGTCATCGCATAATTTCCAACGCTTTTACCAGAAATAAGGCAGCGCATGGCAGAGAAAGATTTGATTATTGAGATCAGCGACGTCAGTAAGGCCTACCGCGCAAGCAAGCGCATGCCCGGTAAAACGGCATTGGAAAATGTCTCGTTGAACATTCCGCGCGGGTCATTCTTTGGCCTTCTTGGCCCTAATGGCGCTGGAAAATCAACACTTATCAACATCTTGGCCGGGCTAACGAAAAAATCCTCCGGCAGCATTATGATCGACGGCATCAATCAGGATGAAGACCCACGCGCCACGCGCCACAGGCTTGGCATTGTGCCGCAGGAAGTGGTGCTGGATCCTTTTTTTCCTGTCTATGAAACATTGGAATATTACGCCGGTTATTATGGCATTAAAAAGCAGGATCGAAAAACTGAAGAACTGCTCAAGGCGCTGCATCTCAGCGATAAGCGCGCGGTCAATTCCCGGCGGCTTTCCGGCGGCATGAAGCGCCGCGTTCTCATTGCTAAGGCACTGGTGCACTCACCGCCCATCCTCATCTTGGATGAACCCACCGCCGGCGTGGATGTTGAACTGCGGGAGCAGCTCTGGGATTATGTCCGCCATCTCAATGAGCAAGGCACCACCATATTGCTCACCACCCATTATCTGGAAGAGGCTGAAGAGCTTTGCGATGAAATTGCCATTATCAATCATGGCCGAATCATCACCCATCAGGACAAGACAAGCCTTATGCAAACGATGGGACTTAAAACCGTGATTGTAAGCTTGGAAAAACCACTGGATAATGTGCCGGAATGTATCGCAGGCTTTAATCCTATCCTCACCACGCCCACCACGCTCACATTGCATTATGATCGCAATGAGCATCATTTTGGGGAGGTGCTGGCGCATCTGCAAAAAGCAAAGATCATCATTCAGGATATCTCCACTGAAGAGCCTGATCTTGAAGATATTTTCCGCCAGTTGGTTAACCAGGAACAGGCGGCATAAACAACCATGCGTATCCTGTTTATCCACCCCAATATGCCGGGACAATATAAACATCTGGCAGCGGAATTTGCCAAAGACAGCGCTAATGAGGTGGTGTTCATCACCAAATCGCGGCCACATATCAACATCCCGAATGTTCGAAAAATTGAATATCAGCTCAGCCGTGATCCTGCTAAAGAAACCCACCGCTATATCTTTGGTTTTGAGCGCGGCGTGATTCAGGGTCAGGAAGTCTGGCGCTGCTGCCGTGATCTGAAAAATGAGGGCTTTGTGCCGGATGTGATCTGCGGTCATTTTGGCTGGGGCGACGGTTTATTTGTGAAGGATATTTTTCACTCTACCCCCACCCTGGTGTTGCATGAATTTTACTATGACCCTTACCGCGGGGATAGCGCCACCTATGATCCGGAATTCGGTGAAACATTTTCCGATGGGGATAATGCCGATGATGCCGCACGCATCCGCATGAAAAACCCGCTACAGCTCATGAATCTGGCTGATTGCGATTGGGGCGTTACCCCCACATGGTTTCAGCTCTATCAGCACCCGAAGGAATTTCACAGTAAGATTTCCGTGCTGCATGAGGGGGTGGATACCCTTAACCTCACCCCACGCCACGCGCAAACCCTTCAGCTTTCAGACACGGTCAAACTTACACGGGACGATGAGGTTGTCACCTATATCTCGCGCAATTTTGAACCTTACCGGGGTTTTCCTCAATTTATGCGCGCGGCGGAAAAGCTCCATAAGGAACGCCCCAATTGCCATATTGTCATGGTTGGTCAGGATGGTGTCAGCTATGGCAAGCCGCCACCGGGTGAAAAAACCTTCCGCCAGCTGATGATGGAACGTGTTTCATTGGATCCGAACCGCCTGCATTTCCTTGGATATCTGCCACATGACCAAATGGTCAAAGTCTTGCAATTCTCCAATGCCCATCTTTATCTCACCGTGCCTTTTGTGCTGTCATGGTCAATGTTGGAGGCCATGGCCTGCGGCGTGAAGCTGGTTGCTTCCGACACCGGCCCCGTGCGGGAAGTCTGCACCCATGAAGAAAATGCCGTGCTGGTGAATTTATTTGACGTGGATGCCATTGCCGCCGGCATCGCACGCGTGCTGGATGATAAAAAACTTGCCGAAAAAATCAGCCAGAACGCCCGCCAAACCATTGAAAATCGTTATGCACTCAAAGACCTGCTGCCGCTGCATATGCAGCTGATTCGCGATGTTGCCGCCGGCACAATGCCACCGGCATGCAGCAATGCCATTCTTCAAAGAAATCCGGCTCCAACACCGGAATTACTGGCCGATCCTGATCTGATGCGTAAAATTGAGTCCTGAAATGAAAAAGAAAACCATCACAACGCATAAGACGGCACGAAAATCAGCCGAAAAAGGCCAGCATAAGGCTGAAAATAATGCCGTTCATTCCGTCTTTCAGCACCTCCCTGCGGGCAAGAAGCTGGTGCTGCATTGCAGCCATGGCATGCTTCAATCCTCGGCCGGTTTATACCCCGCCTTTCAAGGTGATGACTGGCACAGTATCACCGTTAATGCCCATGATAAGGCTATGCTTTCCCTCTCCCCGGAAGCATATCACACACTTCCGCCACAATGCCTGGATGCCATATGGATGGGGCATTTTCTGGAGCGTTTTAACGTCATCGCCATTCAGAAATGGCTGAAAACACTCCCGGCCATTCTCAAACATGACGCACAGCTGGTGGTGCAGGTTCCGAACATGGAGATTCTGGCCGATAGCGTCGCAAAAAAAGGGCTGAACAAAGCCATGGTAAAAACACAGCAAGGCGTTGTTTATGCAAGGGAATTCATCCACGGATTTGATCGCTGGGTGATAAGTGATCCTCATGCGCAGCATCTCAGCAGCTTCACGCCCAGCATGCTGGCGTCATTGCTGGAAAGTGCCGGCTTCGTCAATATTCGCGTGGATGGCTCCGCCCTGATGATGCTGGCCAGCGGCAGGGTCAACCATGCAAAACAGAAAGATGCCAAATCAAAGCCACCCTTCGTTAAACGCCCGGATTATAATAGCATGATGGTCAAGCGCGACCACATGGATCAACCCGCTAATTACGTTAAAAAACAATAATTAAGGCATGCAGGCAATTAGCTAGTGGCGGATTGTTGCGCGCAGATAGTAGCTGCGGTCAAACTCCGAAGTGCCGGCGCTGTATAACGGTGCGGCAAATTCACTCTGCCCATCGGAAAGCAGGTTCTGCCCCATCAGGCTCAGCTCAAAGCCACTATCTTTCGGCCGCCAGCCAAGGCGCGTATCAAACCGCGCATAGCCATCCACACTGAGCGAGTTGGTATAATCATCCGCATTAATGCTGCTGTAATAATAAAGCAGATTATCCATCTCCATATCGTAGGGTAGCTTCGAGCTGGAATGCACCATCCACATATGTTCCGGCGTGTTATCCGTTGCCGAAGTCAGCGTTGTATCCGTGCTGTTCTCACCGGAAATATCCAGCTTCAGATAGCTGTAATTACCGCCCAGCGTCCAGCTGTCATTCACCTTCCAGCGGCTGGAAACCTCCACACCATAGCTTTCACCCTTTGCACGGTTATCAAACACCGTTGGAACGGAAAGATACGTTCCAAACGTACTGTTATTCTGCACCGAAGGCAGGCCACGCTCCACGGTAAACAGGTTTGTATACTCATTATAAAACGCCGCCACATCCACGGAAACACCCGGCACAGGCGAAGTGCGATAGCCAAGCTCATACGCCACAACGGATTCCGGCTTCAACGTTTTGTTACCAAAAATCTCCACCAGCCCGGCCGGTGTGTTTGCCGCCAGCGTATTAGGCGGCACCGGAATCAACACTGCGTCCACCCCGTCCGCCACACGGCTGGGTGTGCGCACCGCGCGAGAAACAGACCACCACACGGTGTTTCTGTCATCCACCTGCATCGACATTTTAGCACTTGGTTGAAATTCCGTGCCGGTATAGTCATTCACCTCAATCTTTGTGCCCACCGCCAACGAAACCTTATCCGGCACCACCTGATATTCGTTCTGCACAAAGCCGCTGATCAGATCATACTGCTCTTCGGTGGAAGCCAGCGTCACAAACTCCCCGCCATCAAACTCATCCGTCTGCCAGCGATAGCCCACGCCGGAAACCAGCTCATTACGATCCGACCAGCGCCAGGTATGCTGCGCCTCAATATCCGCCGTCTGCACCACCTGATCCGCCAGCTGCTCATTGCGCCGCGTATGGTCATAATAACTCTGCACGCTCACCGTGGAATCCGCGTTCACATCACGCTCCCAGCGCACCACCATATTGCCGCCCGTCACCTCGTCCGTTGCCACATTGGAGGAAAAATAAGGCGCCGCCGTATTCGGGAAGGTAAAATCATAATCATTCTGGCCGTAATAAGTATCGCCCTGCACCTTCCAACGGTCATTTCCCTGCGTTTCCCAATCCATCCGGAAGCCGGACTGCACCCGCGACCATTCATCATTCCGGCTGATGCCCGCCGGGCTTTGTGAATCATCCTTGGCAAAGCCGCGCGCATATACACGGTAGGTTCCATCTTCGTCCATCTCTCCGCCCTGACGCGCTTCCAGATTGCCGCGTTCATAACTGCCATAGCCGGCAGAGGCATAAGTTCCCTGCGTATCTTTAGAATGGCGCGTGATAATATTAATCACACCATTAACGGCATTAGCACCCCAGATTGCGCCGCCCGGGCCACGAATCACCTCAATCCGCTCAACATCTTCCAGCAATGTGTCCTGCACATCCCAGAACACGCCGGAGAAATTCGGCGTATAGACCGTCCGCCCATCAATCATCACCAGAAGTTTGTTGGAATATTGGTTGCTGAAACCGCGTGAGGCAATCACCCACTTGCTGGAATCCATCCGCGCCACATGCACGCCCGGCGCAAGACGCAACACTTCCGGAATGGTTGTTGCACCGCTGCGGCGAATATCATCCTGCGTAATCACAAAAATGGCGGAGGGAACATCCTTCGCATTCTCCGGCTTTTTGGAGGCCGAAGTAATTTCAATATTCATCAGATGTTCCAGCGGAAGATCAAATAAATCCTCTCCTTCCGCTGCATTGGCGCGCATTGAAAAAGCAAATGATGAAACAAGGGCAGTCGTCAAAAGAGCATATCGAGATAGAGTCATGCCCCACTATAACGTGCTTTTTATTAAAATTGTAGTGATTGGTCATTTTTTGGTGAAAAAATCTCTTAGATCCGCCCAGGCAGCATGATTGGCACCACACTCCATCAGCACAAAAAAAGGCCGCCCGAAGGCAGCCTTTTCTTTTCGGTAGTAAAAAAATGCTAAATAATGTCATCAAATTTAGTAGAATTTAGTGACATCATCTAAGCACGGCGTTTTTTCTTCGGCCGCTCCGGCTCAACATAGTCAGCGCCGTAAAGGTCTTCACCGGTTTCCTGATCAACCGCTTTGATAGACAGGCGATATTTACCGCCACGCTCCACATTAAGCAACTTAACCTTCACCAGATCACCTTCATTGACCACATCCGTCACTTTCTCCACACGCTCATCCGCCAGCTCACTCACATGCACCAGCCCTTGTTGCTTGCCGAAGAATTCAACGAACGCACCAAAATCAACCACGCTCACCACTTTACAATCTTCATAAACCGCACCAATTTCCGGCTCGGCTACAATTTCATTGATCATATCCAGTGCAATTTGCGCCTGTGATCCTTTCACGGCGGCCACTTTGATCGTACCGTCATCTTCGATATCCACCGATGCGCCTGATTTTTCAACAATCTCGCGGATCACCTTACCACCGGAGCCGATCACTTCGCGGATTTTATCCGGATCAATCTTAATGGTGGTGATTTTCGGCGCATTGTCATTCACCGAGTCGCGGTGCAGGACCAGAACCGCGCGGCGGAGGAGCTGACCCGCGAGGTGCCAAAGATGCGCGACGCCATGCTGGCCTCCGACC
>JAUIEX010000034.1 GCA_030429725.1 Alphaproteobacteria bacterium | reverse complement strand
GTGGTACAGTCTACACGGTGAACCTTTCCTTGGCTTCAGCAGGCGGCTGCCAGTTGGCACCTTCCGGAAGCTTCTCGCCCGGCATAAGGGTGCGGCGCTCTTCTTTCACCAGATCAACGATGATTTCCACGCGGCGATCGGCCAGCAGGCAATCAATGGTTTCTTTCGTGCGTTTCTGGCCTTTACAGCCAACGGTCACCGGCTGTGATTCGCCCAATGCCTCGGCACTGATGATGCTGGTTTGAATACCACCGTTGGTGAGCAGATATTGCTTCACATTTTCGGCACGTCTGCGGGAGAGGTTAATGTTATATTTGTTGCTACCAAAACGATCCGCATGACCATAAAGCTTGATATCCAGCAGATCTTTCGCATCACCAATCAGTGCAATGAGCGTATCCAGCGTTTCACGCGCTTTCGGTGTCAGGATGTCTTTGTCGAAGTCGAAGAAAACGATCTGATAATCCCGCAGGCGGCGCAGAAGCTCAATCGGCTGTGGCTTCGGCGCAGGTTCTGCCAGCTTTACGGGTGCCGGAGCTTCGGGCTCCTGCAGGATGCAATCCTTGCGGTATTTCAGGTCATGCAGGCGTTTTTCGGTGGATGGAGCCTCCAGATGGCCAACCAGCACGCAGTTGCCGCGATTATCCTTCACGCGTTGACCACGTTTATCAATGACGATGGTTTTATAACCTGCACGCACTTCGTCTCTGTAATAGTCATAATCATGATAGGTTGTCGCGGCAGCAATGCCGGGAACGGTGATGATGACTGCCAGCAATGCTAATAAACTGTTACGCATAGATTATCTCCCAATATCAAGGCGGATAATAACCATCTGCTTATCAGCGTCAAGTGGCCAGTGCAGTTGAGGGGCTGTTTTTGATGCAAAATTACACTTTTATATAATCTTCCGATTGCATTTCGATGAGACGTGAGACGGTACGTTCGAATTCAAACGCGCCTTTTCCGGTGGGATAAAGGCTTTGCGGTTCTGACGCGGCGGAGGCAACAATATTCACTTTTCGTTCATAAAGCGTATCAATGAGTGTCACAAAACGCTTTGCCGCATTGTGGTTATCCATGCTTAACAGCGGAATATCCATGATGAGAAAGGTGTTAAAAATTCTTGAAAGTTCAATATAGTCTTTTGCGCCGAGTGGCTTTTCGCACAGCTCGGCGAAAGAAAACCAGGCCACGTCACCGTGGTAACGTTCAACATGGAGAGTGCGCCCCTCAAGTGGTAATGTCATGCGGGAGGGCTGATCGCATTTGGTGAGGCGTAAAAAACTATCATAGATGAACTGGTCGGCCTTTTGCCCAAGCGGGTGAAACCAGGTGGTTTGTAAACCCTGAATTTTTTCAGTGCGATAGTCGGTTTTACTATCCAGTGGAATGGTCTCAAGCTTTTGTTTTAAAAGTTCAATAAAGGGTAAAAAGCGATCTCGATGAAGGCCGTCTTTGTAAAGATCATCCGGTGGGCGATTGCTGGTGGCAATGACCACAATGCCGTGATCGAAGAGTGTTTCAAACAGGCGGCTTAGGATCATGGCATCGGCAATATCCAGCACCTGAAATTCATCAAAGCAAAGCAGCCATGTTTCGCTGGCGATATCCTGTGCGATATGCGCTAGCTTATCATCCGTGGCGCTATCCACGGATTCTCGCAGCCGCTGGTGAACTTCCAGCATAAAGGCATGAAAATGGACGCGGCGCTTGCGTTTAACGCGACAGGTCTCAAAAAATAAATCCATTAAGGTGGATTTACCCCGGCCAACCCCACCAAAAAGATACATCCCCTGTGATTCCATTTTGGGGTTACGCTTGCGCGCGATTTTGCGGTAAATGCTGGGGATAAGTCTGCGGCTGTCGCTGCGTGTTTGATGCAGGGCATTTTGCAGTTCCTGCAATTCCGCCACAACCAGACTTTGCGCACCATCCGGCGCAAGCTGTCCAAGATCAAGCATGTTTTCATAAACATCTTGTAATGTTGGTTGCGTGGTTTGTTCCATTAGCTTTATAAAACCCTATGCATATTTGTCGATCTAAGAAAGAACTTGAAGGCGTTTTAGCCTCCATTGCTCCAGACAGCAAGCTGGGTTTTGTCCCGACCATGGGCGCGCTGCATGAGGGACATTTAAGGTTAGTCAAAGAAGCACAGCAACGCTGTGATGCGGTTATTGCCAGCATCTTTGTGAACCCAACTCAGTTTGGTGAGGGTGAAGATCTGGCGCGTTATCCACGGCAGGAAGAGGCTGATGCCGCGCTGTTGGAGGCTGAAGATGTGACGGTGCTTTACCTGCCTGATGCTGGGGATATTTACCCGGATGGGGTGCGGGCGGATGTGACACCGCATGCGATGTCAAAAGTGATGGAAGGCGTGTTTCGGCCGCAATTTTTTGCCGGCGTTTGCACTGTTGTGAAGCGACTATTTGAACATGTTAAACCGGATATGGCATTTTTTGGGGAAAAGGATTTTCAGCAATTATGGATTATAAAACAGATGGTTGAAGAGTTTTCTTTGCCGATCGGGATTGTGGCTGTGCCAACGCAGAGGGAAGTTTCCGGCTTGGCACTTTCCTCGCGCAACCAATATCTGACGGATGCGGAAAGAAAGACGGCAAGAACGCTCTATGCCGCGTTAAAGAATGTTGTCGAGGTGGTGATGGCGGAGGAAAGCCCGCCAGATGCTTGTTGTAAACTGGCGAAAGCCCGCCTTCTGGATGTTGGTTTTGAGGTGGTGGATTATATTGAGTATCGCCGGGAGGACACGCTGGAGCTACTGGATAGATTTCAGCCCGGCGGGCGGCTTTTTGCCGCAGCATGGCTGGGTGGAACGCGGTTGATTGATAATCTGGCCGTTAGGTAGAAAAGCTAGGTGTTCTCTGTTAGATGAAGCCACCTATGAAGCAGCACTGGCCAGCTTCCCTGTGTCAGATCTCTGGGGCATAGGCAGGCAGTGGGGCAAGAAGCTGAATGGTTATGGCATCACCACCGCCCAGCAATTGCGTGATGTAGATCAGAAATGGATGCGCCAGCACTTCAGCGTGGTGGGGGAACGGCTAGTAAGAGAACTCAATAACCAACCCTGCGCAGAACTGGAACAGAACCAGTCTAAGAAGAACATCATGTCCTCTAAACCCTTCGGTAGGAAGGTGATGGATAAACAAACCATCATCGAAGCAGTAGCCAACTATGCCGCCCGGGCATGGGCCTAACGCTGCAACCATTGTTTCCCACGCGGGGGGAACTGATACAGGGCTAGGTGTTGAAAAAATATGTCGCATAGTAATAGTCTAAATATAAACACTTAATTAACTTATTTCGTTTAAAATTTGGTAATGGAAGATGAATCACCTAATATATCGGATGATCCAAATGAAGCCTATGATGGCTCAGAATTATCTTTTGATACTGGCATATCGATTGAGGGCTCCATGGATGAAGATGACTACTCACCAATTCCGAAAGAACCAATCTCCTATGACAAACAGGTAACGCCTTGTGATGTCTTAGGTGTAAGCAAGGATGCTTCTCAAGCTGAAATTAATGATGCTTATGATACCATTGTTCAGCAAGGGTTGCTTGCGCCATATGGAGATACATATCACGAAGAAATGCTTACCAACGCAACAAGAGCGCATCTAGTACTTTCAATTCCATCGTTGAAAGAGGCGTATGATGAAAACTTCACAAGAGCAAAGAAAGTAGCTTTTGGTCAAGAAAACCCACTTGCAAAGCTAGGCCTAAAGTTTGCCAAAACGGATGATCCAGAGCTAGCATATGATGAGGCCATGTCGCTACTTAGTGATGTAACATATTACCAGTTGTTAGAAGTTTCGCTAAATGCATCAGACAAAGAAATAGCAATGTCTTACCAAGAAAAGGCTGTTTTCTATGAAAAGCTTGCAAACAGAGGTGATTATGCAGCCTCAGCTATTCTAGGGGCAATTGAGAAAGCATATGAGATATTGGGCAATAATGCCCGTAAGAATGTTTATGATCAATATCTTACCGATCAAGAAGTTGGTAGTGTTTCTAACGCTTCAGACGGAGATAAAGCATATTACCATCAAAGTGCCGCCGAAGCTGCTGATAGATATATGCCGATAGAGTTAACGCCATTTGCTCACCTCAAAGATGATATCAACGATGAATATGGGCGCATGATAAGGGAAAATGACTTTGGGAATAAACCTCCTCCCTATTATTACGTAGATATGAAAGATAGCTCCATAAATGCAAGATATATTCACGGCGATGGCACAAAGAACATAACCACCCTAAACAGAGGTTTATTGCAGAAACGCTCTATTGAAACTGCAATATCTATTCTTTCTCATGAAATTGGTCATGCTGCCGATGGTAAGCTTCAATACAGAGATAAGCTTGCAGATAAAATCTACCAAGCTTTCAATGGGCTAGTAGGTTCGGTTGTAGGTATTTCTTCAGCCAAAGCTTTCAATGATTATGTTCATGAGGTAGTTGGTAATGTTGATTTGTTATTGGATGTTGTCACAACAGTGCCAACCGCAACTGCAGCCGGGATGATGGTAGCTCTGGCATTAGATAAAACATTATCCCCTCAAGAGAAAATTGACAATCTCGTATCTAGTTTACCAGCAGAATATTACGCAGATAGATCAGCATCTGAAGATATGGGGAAGGCAAGATACATTGAAGATTTTCTTGAGTTCTATCTACCAGACGTAAAAGAGCAGCTTAAAAGCTATTATCCAAATCTTGATCTGCAAGTTGGCAAGGCGGACCAGCGCGCATACTATGATCCGGCTAAGGATCGTTTCAAATTGAAGTACTTTCTTGATAGCATGAAAACGCACCCAAATCCTTCTGACAGAATACAGTCTGTCATTGATGCACCGCATAATAATAATGGAACCTTCACATCATTTACACCAGATGCTTCTGATCCCAAACAAATCATTATGACTGAAGATGATCTAAGCCAACCTAGGTATCAGGATAGAAGCACCAGTTATGCTCCGGAAGGAGAAGGACTCCTTAGCTATACAGATTTAGCTATTACTCATAGAGGCATTTCAAAAGGAAGTTAGAAAAGCTAGGCTCTGTTTCCAAGTAAACGCTGCGTGATACGCTCCCGACCAATGAGCGGTAGCATATCGGCAAGCTCCGGCCCATGGTCTTGCCCGGTCATGGCGCGGCGCAGCGGCATAAAAAGCGGCTTTCCCTTGCGGCCGGATTGCTCCTTCAGTGCGGATGTCCATGTCTGCCATGTTTGATCATTCAAAGTGGTTGGCAGCAATGCTTCGGCGCTGATAAGAAAATCTCGATCTTCAGGGTCAATGTCCGGTGTGATCGCCTCTTTGCAGATTGTCCACCAGTCCGACAATTCACAAAGCGCGGTGATATTAGGGCGCACGGCCAGCCAAAAATCCTCATCAATCGAGTGCTGCTCCACCGGCAGCATGGGCTTAATAGAATTAAAATCAGCCTGATGCAGCCATTTTGTATTTAAGCGCATCAGTTCTTCCAGACTATACTGGGTGGCGCTGCGGCTGAAATGGCTGATGTTAAACTGGCTGATAAGATCGTCGATGGATGCGGCAAGGTCTACGGGGTTGGAGCTGCCAAGGGTGGCTAAAAAACTGGAAACGGCCAGCGGTGCAATATTCATTTCGCGCAATTCCCGGACTTTAGCAGCGCCCTTGCGCTTGGAAAGCTTACCTTCTTTGCTTTGAATAAGGGCATTATGGGCAAAGGTGGGCGGTGTTGCGCCCAGCGCTTCGAAGAGCTGAATCTGAATGGCGGTGTTAGAAACATGGTCTTCACCACGCAGAACGTGGGAAATTTGCATCTCTATATCATCCACCGTTGAGGGCAGCATGTAGGTGTAAGCGCCATTTTCCCGAATGAGGATAGGGTCACTCATATGGCCGGCCTCAAATTTAACGGCGCCCCGCACTTCATCCTGCCAGGCGATGGTGCTGTTATTAAGTTTAAAACGCCAGTGGGGAGTTTGCCCGGAAGCAAGCTTAGTTTGAATATCTGCTTCTGTTAAGGCAAGCGCCGCGCGGTCGTAAATAGGGGGTTGTCCACGGCCAAGCTGAAGCTTGCGCTTCATTTCCAGTTCTTCCGCCGTTTCAAAGCAAGGATAAAGGCGGCCTTCTTTTTTTAGTGTTTCAACGGCCTGTGCATAGAGGGAGAGGCGCTCCGATTGGCGGTACACCTGATCCGGCTGCATGCCGAGCCATGCAAGATCTTCCTGCAATGCTTGGGCATATTCCTCTTTTGATCGTTCCTCATCCGTATCGTCAATGCGCAGAATGAACTGGCCATTTTCCTTTCTGGCATAGAGAAAACACAGCAATGCCGTGCGAATATTGCCGATGTGCAGATAACCGGTGGGCGATGGGGCAAAGCGTGTTTTCATAGCGATCCTTTTAAACGAAACGCTATGTAGCATTACCCCATAGCAAATATCAACCAGACGATGATGCCGGCAGGCTTATCGCTTAGAAACGATAAGAAGCGCGTGCATAATAAGAACGTGGCACTTGTGTTTGTGCCTGTTGCAGCTGTGGCTGGGATTCCGGATGCAGATCATCAAACAGGTTTTGGCCAACCAGCTCAAGCTGCCAGCTATCGGTTGGTTCCCATGCTAAGCGAACGTCACCACGGATATATTGATCCGAACCCAGCACATCATCCACATAATATGCCGTAACATCAAATTGCAGGTCATCGGTGACATCCAGGCGTGACTGAATATTGAACTGATGGTTAGGGCTGATTTCCTCATCCGGCAACAGGCGGGTGTCCGTACTGTTGGCATCAAGCTTAAGGTCAATGTCAAGGTAAGTATAGTTTGCCACCAGACTCCAATCCTCCGTTGCCTGATAGCGTGCACTGACTTCTGCACCGTAAGAGCGGCCTTCGCCCAGATTATCCTGATTGACGACGAGGAAAGGCAGGCCGCCGCTGAAGGTTAGACCCTGAATTTCACTTGTGCGTAGGTTGCTGTAGTCATTATAGAAAACTGAGGTATCAATCGCAGTTTTTTCCGTTGGTTTTATACGGTAACCAACTTCATACGCGATCATGTCTTCCGAGTCGAAATCACGACTTCCATCCTGCCGCACGATAGCGCCGGAAGAAAGCACGGCGGCAACAATACGGATATCCTGCTCGGCACGGCTTGGAGTGCGCACCGCACGCGCCACGGACGCCCAGGCAAATTGGTTATCACTGATGTTCCAGGAGAGTTGTGCGGAAGGTTGGAACTCAAAATCCGTAAAGTCGTTATATTCAAACTTTGAACCGAGCGTCAGATAAAGAGACTCCGGTGAAAGTGTGATTTTATCCTGAATGAAGACATTATAGAGGCTTGAATAACGCTCTTGGGTTCTGAAATCCAGATAAGGTGTGCCGTTAAGTTCATCATAGGTGAAGCGATACCCGCCACCATAAATCAGATGGTGATTATCCAGCTTGGAAGTGCGCTGATATTCAAGGTCGATGATATCATTCTGCTGCTCCAGCAGGTCATATTGACGGTAATGCGAATCGTAGTAAACCTGGAACATGTCCGTGTTGCCATCATCTAATGTACGTTCCCATTTTAAGACGACATTTCCACCATGTTGATTATTTTTATCCAGAACATTGAGTGATGTAGGGAGATATGGAACGGTAAGATTAAGGTCTTTTGTTCCCCGGTAAGCATCGCCCATAGCGGTAAAATTAGTGTTGCCATAAGCCTTTTCGGCGCGGAAGGAAGCCATGCTATGTTCCATTTCGTCGGAAGTATCATTGCCCATTAAGTCCTTGGAGTTGTGGCGGCTGGCGTGGCGTGCAGTGGCTTTATAATAAAGCTCATTTTCAGTCACTCCGGCATAGATGCCTTCGGCCGTTCCTCGTTCCTGATTACCATAAGTGGCAGAGACATAATTGCGCTTAGTATCTTTGGCAGATTCAGTAATAATATTAATCACACCATTAACGGCGTTTGCTCCCCAAAGCGCGGCGCCGGGGCCACGAATAACTTCAATTTGCTTGATATCTTCCAGAACAACATCCTGCACATCCCAATAAACACCGGAGAAAAGAGGCGTGTAGAGCGTTCTGCCATCCCGAAGAACAAGAAGTTTATTGGCGAAAGAGGAGTTAAAGCCACGGGCGGAAACGGCACGGCCGGCTGTGTCCGTGCGGGCAACATTCATGCCGGGAACAAGCCTTAATGCATCGGCAACTGTAGTGGCGCCACTGCGGCGGATATCCTCTTTAGTCAGAACATAGATGGAGGACGCAACTTCGAAGAGGCTTTCTTCCCGCTTGGAAGCCGTGGTCACCTTGATGTCCATCAGCTCTTCCAGTGACATGTCAAACAGATTGTCATTTGCTAAAGTTATGTGTGGTATAGCGATAACGGATAGGCATGTTGCCCCTAAAAGTGCTTTTTTGAAAGGATTGCTCATGATTTTTCTCCCGGTGATTTAGGCGTAAGTATATCGGTTGTTTGTTGATTCCAAAGGTAGGAAAGGACACGCTTCGTGTCTTCATATTCAGGTTTTGCCGGCACTTCTATTTCCGTTGTAACAAAGCCAACATTGGCATTTTTGCTCATGGCGATGCGGTAAAGCTCCGATTGGTTTTTTTGCGTAATGGCAAAAGCATAATCCATATTAAGCTGCTGATATGATGTGTTGACCAAGCCATTGATCAGCTCGATACTTTTACGCATGCCACGATATTCGGGCTGGATAATGAAGCGGCTTAATTCACAAAAATTATAATTTTCTTCTAATAAATCAGGGAAAAAATCGGCGTATCGAAAATAAGGCGTTTCGCCGGGCAGCAGATTGTCTAATTCAGGGTAGTAGGGTGTGAGGCGCGCCCCGGCGCAGAAAATATCGCCATCAAAGGCCAGCACAATAAAGCTATTGAGGTCATGACGGTCAAGGTTGTTGGAATATTTTGAAAGTGTTGGCGAGTTAATATATGCCGCTGTGCGGGACTCGATATATTTTTTATAAAAATCGGGTTGCCGAGACCAGACATAGTGAAAGCCAAAGGGCGAGTCGGTTTTGATGTCTCTTTCTGCTAACGGAAGCGGAGAGGGTGGCTCAACCCTGTCGGTGGCCTGTGCAATGTTTGTGGGTATTTCCATCGTTAAAATAAACCTCTCCAATCTGAAATTAAAAGATAATATTTTTAAGGAGTTACAGCGAGAAGCTTATATGTTGATGCAATGTAAATGGCGTTATGGAAGGCATTATTGTTGCCTTGAGGGCACAAAATGAGATTCCGGATGCACTTAAACTTTAACTTTATTCCGTATAAGCATCTTATGACCAGCAAGAGACGTGTATGAATAAGGGGTGCTTGCTAAGTGTTGAGGAAACGTGATGGATGCCTTTGAAAATATAAAACTGATTGCAAAAGGTCTAAGGGACAGGCTCTTTCATGGTTGTTCCGTTTTTTCTTTAAAAGCAAAGGAGATTCTGAAGCGTTTATGGCATCAGGCGAAGCGGAATCAGCAGAGGCTTAAAGCGGCAAAAAGCAAGTTGGCGGTAAAGCCTGTTGATGCGAATGGCAAAAAGCTTTCCTGGATGGCGCGTTTGGATCAAAATTTTGAAAGGCTCTCTTACCGCGCAAAGCAGAAAGCAGCCAATTTACGTTACCATGCTTCCAATTTGCGGCGTGCCTTTATTCGGATGATGAAAGATTTTTGGCATCTTTTTCTCTCCATCATTAAAGACCCCGTTGCGGTGCTGATTATTGGTGGCGGTATTTTTATTTATTGGCTGATGACCGATGATGGGTGGATCAGGTTAATTTCCGGGCGGGCTCTTGAACAGCCATTATAAGTTATTGTCTGCATTGTTTTCTTTGCTTATCCTGATGCATCGATGAGTAATATCTATCATATTTTGGCGAAATCACCCGCAGTGGAGCGGGAAGATATGTATCTGGAGCTGGAGGCGCTGGCGCAAAAGCTTCTGGATTCCGGCCTGCTGCGGATTGCTGCGGATGACCGGTGTAATTTTGTACATTATAGCCGCCCTTATGAAAGCATTAGCATGATGTTTAGTCAGCGGGAAATAAGAGAGCCGGAGCTGGTGAAAAAAACCAGGGCGATTATCCGTCAGCGGCTGGCGATGCATCATAAATTTGCGGAAATGTCCAGGAGTGGCCTTGAGAAAATAGTGGAAGAGGATTTTGCCAGGTTGCTGGCATTGGATGAAAAGAATATTCCGCTTGAGGATGGGCACGATATTCGCTTGGCACGACTTTTGGTGCAATCAACACATTCGGCCGTAACATCCCTGCTGATTGCAGAGGGGGTGGAGGTGTTTGTCTCTTTTTCCCATAATATCGGGGACATGCTGAATATGAGGCAATGGCAGAAAGCAGGCAATAACAATGGCATGCAGAGTACGCAGGGTGAGGATTGTGCGATTTATGTTTCCTGCGGGGGAAACCCGTTTTTTACCGGCGATGCCAAGCGCCATTCCGGCGACGGGGAGGCGGCCATGGCAAGAATGATGATTATCGCGGCGCAGGAAATGGGGCATTATGCGGATATTAAGCGTGACCATGAAGGGCGGCATGTGGGGCGATTTTCAGCCGATAGCAACATGCGGCATCCGAGTGCGGAGGTGAAGCGCGCGCGGCTGCTGGATATTCATAACGTTTCAAAGGTTGTCGAAAAGTTGGATCATGAGATGTTGCAGCAGATGAAAGAGGCGGAGCGGCAGATTAAGTTTTATGAAAAATATCAGGTGTCATCAGGAAAGATCAAAGCGCTGACAAAACAGGCGCAAATGCTACGCCAGCGGTTTGTGAAGCAGGCCAGGCAGCGTGGTTATGGCTTTTTGGCGCAGCTGCCGCAACAGGAGCGCTATGGCAGCCATGTGGGGATGATGCTGAGTGATATGAAGGAAAATTTAAGCCCTTATGCCGCAGCTTACCTGGATGATGACCCGGATGCGGAGGAGGCTGTTGCCTGTGCCGAGGCGCTGGCACGCGTGCCACAGCAGGTGATCAAATGGGGGCATGCGGTGACAAAAGCAATGATGCCAAACCTTTATCTGATTTATTACGGGCAGGTGACGCCGGCCTGCATCGCGGCGTATGAGGCAATTTCCGGCCAGAAATACCAGATGCGCTTTACCAAGCCGAAAAATCGCGCTAGCACATGGTTCAAGAAATGGTTTGGCAAGAAAGCCTGACCGTTGCATCAACGCAGGAGAGAGTGCCATGACCGAAACCATTCAACTTCCCATCACCTGGACGGAAGAAGCCCAAAAGCAGGGAATGGAAGCGCCGTTTTATGCCACACAACTGGCGGCCGGGGTGGATCTTTCGGCGTGCATTGATGCGCCGGTAACGCTGGCGCCGATGGAGCGGAAATTGGTGGCAACCGGCTTTTCCATGGCACTGCCGGAGGGGTTTGAGGCGCAGATTCGTCCGCGTTCCGGGCTGGCATATAAACACGGGGTGACGGTGCTGAACAGCCCGGGTACAATTGATGCGGATTATCGTGGTGAGGTGAAGGTGCTGTTGGTGAATTTAAGCGCCGAGCCATTTGAAATTGAACCGAAAATGCGTATCGCGCAGATGGTGGTAGCCCCGGTTTCGCAATGTAGTTTTATGGTGGTGGCGAATTTGAATGAGACGGATCGCGGCGCGGGCGGCTTTGGCTCCACGGGGACTGCGGGTTAGGCAAGCCATGCAGCACTTGCGTATGAGGGGTGGCTGCTTTAGTTAGATGTTAGGTTAAGAAATTCAGCAGAAAGAGGCAAATTATGACGGTGACAGCATTGAACAAAAATACGGCGCAAGGTGGCTTTACCACCGAAGGGCGCGGCCGGGTTTATGAAAATATTGTGGATACGGTTGGCAATACGCCGATGGTGAAGCTGAACCGTATTGCCAAAGAGGCGGATGCGAAGGGAACGGTTTATGCCAAGCTGGAGTTTTTCAACCCGCTGGGATCGGTGAAGGATCGCCTGGCACTTTCCATGGTGGAGCAGGCGGAGGCACAGGGCGTTTTGAAGAAAGGTTCCGTTGTGGTGGAGCCAACTTCCGGAAATACGGGCATTTCACTGGCCGGCGTGTGTGCTGGGAAGGGCTATGAAGTGATTCTGACCATGCCGGAGAGCATGTCTTTAGAGCGGCGGAATATGCTGAAGATTCTGGGCGCAAAGCTGGAGCTGACGCCGGCAGCCAAGGGCATGCGTGGTGCGATTGAGAAGGCGGAAGAGATTGTTGCCGGCAACCCGAATGCGGTGATGTTGCAGCAATTTAAAAACCCGTCCAACCCGCTGATTCACCGGAATACGACGGCCAATGAGATTTGGAATGATCTGAATGGCAAGGTGGATGTGTTTATTGCCGGTGTGGGAACAGGCGGCACGCTGACCGGGGCAGGGCAAGCGCTGAAGGAAAAGAACCCAAATGTGAAGATCATCGCGGTGGAGCCGGCGGAAAGTCCGGTGATTTCCGGCGGGCAGCCTGGGCCGCATAAAATTCAGGGGATTGGCGCCGGCTTTATCCCGGATGTGCTGGATAAAACGGTGATTGATGAGACGATTCAGATCAGCAGTGAGGAATCGTTTGAAACGGCACGGAAAGTTTCCCGTACGGATGGGATTCCTGCGGGTATTTCCAGCGGAGCAACGGTGGCAGCGGCACTTAAAGTGGCGGCGCTGCCGGAAATGGCCGGTAAAAATATTGTCGTGATTATTGCGTCCTGTTCGGAGCGCTATATTTCCACGGCTTTGTTTGCCGATCTTTAAATTTGAGTATATTGACGCCGGATGAGCAGCGCCGCTATGCGCGGCAGGTGATTCTTCCTGATGTTGGAGAAGAAGGGCAGCAGCGCCTCTCTCAGGCACGGATTTTGGTTATTGGCGTGGGTGGGCTTGGCTGTCCTGCGGCACAATATCTGGCGGCGGCGGGCATCGGCAAACTGACATTGATTGACCCGGATCGGGTGGATATTTCCAATTTACATCGGCAGGTTCTGTTTGAAACTTCGGATGTGGAGCGCCCGAAAGTGGCGGCCGCTAAAGATGCGCTTTATGACCTGAACCCGGATTGTGAGGTGGATGCCCACGTGGATGCGCTGACGAAAGAAAATGCCGCGTCACTGATTGCGGCGCATGATGTGGTGCTGGATGGGTGTGACGATATTCAAACGCGCTTTCTGGTGGCCGATGCCTGTGCGGCGGCAAAGCGGCCATTGGTTTCAGCGGCCATTCACCAATATGAAGGACAGTTATCAGTTTTTATGCCCTATGCAAATGAAGGGCTGGCTGTGCCTGTTCACCCGTCTTATCGTGATTTATACCCACAGGCACCGCCGGAAGATGCCATGCCGCGCTGCTCGGAAGCGGGAATGTTCAGCCCGGTGGGCGGCATTCTGGGAAGCTGGCAGGCGGCGGAGGCGTTGAAGCTTATCCTGGATGTTGGAGAGCCGCTTTCGGGCTGGTTGATCCGCTTTAATGCTTTAAGGGGAGACGTGCGGCGGGTGAAGATTCCCGTCAGCCGGGCGATGCCATAGGTTTTTGCGGATCAGGCTGTTGATTGGTTTGTGGGTTTTGGGCAGCAGCTTTACCTTTGCCCTGAAGGATGGCTTCCAGCTCGGTATAGCCTTGTGCCATGGTGCAGGACTCTCCGGGTTCCTGTTCCAGATATGCCTCCAGCGCGGGCTGATAGCGAATGGCCTCATCCACCTGCGGATCGGAGCCTTTACGGTATGCGCCGAGGCGGATGAGTTCGGCCATGTCGTCATAGGTGCTCATGAGCTGCCGCGCCCGGGTAACCAGCTGGTTTTCTCGATCGGAGTTGCAACCGGGCATGGTACGCGAAACGCTTCTCAGAATATTAATGGCGGGATAGCGCCCGCGTTCGGCAATGGTACGATCCAGCACCACGTGGCCATCCAGAATGCCGCGCACGGCATCGGAAATGGGTTCGTTATGGTCATCCCCATCAACCAGCACGGTGAACAGGCCGGTGATGGTGCCTTCATCTATGCCGGGGCCGGCACGCTCCAGCAGGCGAGGGAGTTCAACGAAAACGGTGGGTGTGTAGCCGCGTGTGGCGGGTGGCTCCCCGGCGGAAAGGCCAATTTCGCGCTGCGCCATGGCGAAGCGGGTGACGGAATCCATCAGGCAGAGCACATCTTTGCCCTGATCACGAAAATATTCCGCCACGGCCATGGTGGTATAGGCCGCCTGACGGCGCATAAGGGCGGATTCATCCGAAGTGGCGACCACGATGACGGCTTGTTTTAGCCCTTCTTCGCCAAGATATTCATGGATGAATTCCTGTACCTCGCGGCCGCGCTCTCCCACCAGTCCGATAACTTTCACTTCCGCTTCGGAGAATTTGGTGAGCATGGAAACCAACATGGATTTACCCACGCCGGAGCCGGCAAAGATGCCCATGCGCTGGCCACGGCAGCAGCTTAAAAAGCTGTTCATAGCGCGCACGCCAAGGTCAATTTTGCCGCCCAGGCGTTTGCGTTTATGCGCCGGTGGTGGGTTTGCATTAACTTTATAGGCATGATCCCCTTTCGGGAGTGTGCCAAGATCATCAATGGGCTCCCCCAGCGCGTTGATGACACGGCCTTTCCATGTGTCTTCGGGGTAAATAACGGGTTGCGTTCCTTTGAGAGTCACTTTGCTGCCAACACCAATGCCCTGCACGCCGCCATAAGGCATCAGCAGGCAGTGATGTTCACGAATGCCGATGACTTCGGCAAGAAGTGATGCCCCCTGATGCGGCTGAATTTCGCAGCGCATGCCGATGGAGGCAAGGCGGTGGAGGCCGGCAGCTTCAATGAGCAGGCCTTTGATGGCGCGAACCTCGCCGGTGATGTGCTCATCCGGCACATCGTGCATATGGGATAAGGCGGCTTCCAGAACGTGATGCATGGCGTATCATATCAGGACGAAGCTAAACCTGCCAGCCTTGTTCGCCATGCAATAACGCTGCCTAGAGAATAAACTTGCTGAGATCCTGATTTTTAGAAAGGTCTTCCAGATGCTTATTGACATAATCTGCATCAATGGTGATTTTTCCGGTGATGCCGTCCCCGGCTTCAAAGGAAAGTTCCTCCAGCAGTTTTTCCATGATGGTGTGCAGGCGGCGTGCGCCGATATTTTCAACATTGGCGTTAACTTCCGTGGCAATGCGGGCAATCTCTTTGACACCATCCGCATCAAAGGACAGGGTAACATGATCCACTGCCATTAAGGCGGCATATTGCCTTGTAAGATTGGCTTCGGTTTCCGTGAGGATGCGCAGCATATCGGCTTCTGTGAGTGCTTCCAGCTGCACGCGAATGGGCAGGCGGCCTTGCAATTCCGGCAGCAGATCGGAAGGTTTTGCCAGATGGAATGCGCCGGAGGCGATAAACAGAATGTGATCCGTTTTCACCTGGCCATATTTGGTGGAAACGACCGTGCCTTCAATGAGTGGCAACAAATCACGCTGCACGCCTTCGCGGCTGACATCCCCACCTTTAACATCGCTTCTTGTGGTGATTTTATCAATTTCATCCAGAAAGACGATGCCGTCATTCTCCACGGACTGTGTGGCATATTGCACGATTTTTTCTTCATCAATCAGCTTGTCACTTTCTTCCGTGATCAGGATTTTAGCAGCATCTTTGACCAGAAGTTTGCGAGTCTTTTTCGGCATGCCGCCCATGGCCTTGCCGATCATATCGCTGAGATTGATCATGCCCATTTGCCCGCCGGGCATGCCGGGAATGTCAAACATTGGGTTGCTGCCGGCGGTTTCCGTAACCTGCACTTCCACCTCGCGCTCATCCAGCTGGCCTTCGCGCAGCATTTTGCGGAACTTCTGGCGGGTTTCAGCCGTGGCGGATTCTCCCACCAATGCGTCCAGCAATGTTTCCTCGGCCTGCTCTTCGGCCTTGTCGGCAACCTCTTTGCGCATGCGCTCCCGCACCATGTGGATGGCTTGCTCCATCAGGTCACGGATAATGGATTCCACATCCCGCCCAACATAACCCACTTCCGTGAATTTGGTGGCCTCCACTTTGATGAAGGGAGCGTCTGCCAGCTTGGCCAGACGGCGGGAGATTTCCGTTTTGCCGCAACCGGTTGGCCCAACCATAAGAATGTTTTTTGGGACAATTTCATCGCGCAGATCATCTTCAACATTCTTCCGGCGATAGCGATTACGCAGAGCAATGGCCACGGCGCGCTTGGCATCCTGCTGGCCGATGATAAAGCGGTCTAATTCCGCAACGATCTGTTTAGGCGAGAGATGTTCCATTAATTATCCGATCTTTTCAATAACGAAATTGCTGTTGGTATAAACGCAGATATCAGCCGCAATTTGCATGGCGCGCTTGCCTACTTCTTCAGCAGAAAGTTTTTTCTCATCCATCAACGCGCGGGCGGCGGCCAGCGCATAATTTCCACCGGAACCAATGGCAACCACGCCATGCTCCGGTTCCAGCACGTCACCATTGCCGGTGAGAACAAGCGTGGTGTCTTTATCCGCCACAATCAGCATGGCTTCCAGGCGGCGGAGGTAACGATCCATCCGCCAGTCTTTGGCCAGTTCCACACAGGCGCGGGTAAGTTGGCCGGGATGGGTCTCCAGCTTGGCTTCCAGCCGCTCAAACAGCGTGAGTGCATCCGCCGTGGAGCCGGCAAAGCCCGCCACAATCTGGTTATCTTTCCCCAGGCGGCGGATTTTTCGCGCGCTGGCTTTCATAATGGTTTGCCCAACGGAAACCTGCCCGTCACCAATAATGACGGCGTTGCCATTTTTGCGAACACAGAGGATGGTTGTGGCATGCCAGCCGGGGTTTGCATGCGAATTTGTTTGATTATGTGAGTTTGCGAACATAGGTTGGAGTTAGGAAGATTTTATGAGAAAAGCAAGTATTGAACGCACAACCAAGGAAACGCAGATCAGTGTTTCGGTGAATCTGGATGGTTCAGGCCAGTATGAGATCAGCACCGGGATTGGCTTTCTGGATCATATGCTGGAGCAGCTTTCACGCCATAGCCTGATGGATGTGACGGTGAAGGCGGCAGGTGATCTGCATATTGACGGGCACCACACCACGGAGGATGTGGGCATTGCCATGGGTCAGGCGGTGAAAAAGGCGCTGGGCGACCGGGCGGGCATCACGCGCTATGGCCATGCTTACCTGCCGATGGATGAAACACTTTCGCGCGCAGCGCTGGATATTTCCGGCCGGCCTTATTTGATCTGGAAGGTGGATTTCACGCGGGATAAACTGGGTGAAATGGATACGGAGCTGTTTCGGGAGTGGTTTGCCGGTTTTGCAGGCGCTTCCGGCATCACGCTGCATGTGGAGAATCTTTACGGCGTGAATAATCATCACATCATTGAATCCTGCTTCAAGGCGCTGGCAAAGGCGCTGCGCATGGCCATCACCCTGGATCCGCGGCAGGAAGGCATAGTGCCCAGCACCAAGGGCACGCTGGGTGGCTAATAGCTTTTGATTCCCTCGACATTCTGATTGCATTTTGAGGGATGCTCGCTATGTTGCGCGCAGAATTTAAATTACATAGCAGGAGTCTATTATATGGCCGTTGAACGTACCCTTTCCATTATTAAGCCCGATGCCACGAAGCGTAACCTTGTGGGCAAGATTTGTGAGCGCTTTGAAAGCAATGGCTTGCGCATTGTGGCGCAGAAGCGTGTTCACCTTTCCCGCCGTGAAGCGAAATTATTTTATCAGGAACATTCCGAGCGCCCGTTTTATGGCGAGCTGGTGGAATATATGGTTTCTGAGCCGGTGGTGGTGCAGGTGCTGGAAGGCGAGGGCGCGATTGCCAAAAACCGCGAAATTATGGGCGCAACCAACCCGGAAAATGCCGATGCCGGCACGATCCGCAAGGATTTTGCGCTGAGCGTGGGTGAAAATTCCGTGCATGGTTCCGACAGCCCGGAAAGTGCCGCGCGTGAGGTTTCCTTCTTCTTCAGCGAATGTGATATTGTTGGCTAGGTTTTTTCTATATCGTTTAGCAAAAAAGCCCTCTGCGGAGGGCTTTTTTGTGCCTGTTTGCAATTCCAGGATTGTGGTAAAAAAAGCGCCCTTTTGCGGCGCTTTTTTTATGTTTTGTTAAGGTGCTTTTACTATGCTGTGGTTTATCCATTAGGGGGTGACAAATGTATAATGACGAGAATTTTGATAACAGTCTTAGCAAGAGTGACAATATAGAATTGATTGAAAAAGCACTTGATCAGTTACGAATGTATTTGGGTCTGGTGAACTTTAGATTGGATTTTTCCGTAACGACTTTAGCAATATATCATAGATATTTTCTTTTCGCGAGTTGAACCTGAACTGGCATTCGGTGAGG
>JAUIEX010000033.1 GCA_030429725.1 Alphaproteobacteria bacterium | reverse complement strand
TGACCGTGGCAGTGGGCCGGATACGGTGATTGGTGAGGGCACAAAAATTGATAATCTGGTGCAGATTGCCCATAATGTTCAGCTTGGCCGGCATTGTATTATTGTGGCGCAGGTTGGCATTGCCGGCAGCACGCGCATTGGTGATTATGTGGTGCTTGGCGGGCAGGTGGGTGTTGCCGGGCATTTGAATATCGGGGATCAGGTGCGTGTGGCCGCACAATCGGGTATTATGCGCGATGTGCCGGGCGGGCTATCCGTGGGTGGTTCACCTTCGGTGCCAATCAAGCAATATCACCGGCAGACAACGGCATTACAGAAGCTGGTAAAGCAACAGATGAATTTTAATACACCTTACGATGTTGAGAATGAAGATGAGTGAAGCTGTTAAACCGTTAATGGATGTGCAACGTATTATGGAGCTGATCCCGCATCGTTATCCGATGCTTTTGGTGGATCGTATCCTTGAGCTGGAGAAGGCAAGCCATATTGTTGGGCTGAAGAATGTGACGATGAATGAGCCGTTTTTTCAGGGGCATTATCCTGGGCATCCGATTATGCCCGGCGTGTTGATTATTGAAGCATTGGCGCAAACCTCCGGCGTGCTGGCGGCGGAAACGGTGGGGCTGGAAGAGCGTAAGCTGGTTTATTTCACCTCCATTGATGCGGTGAAGTTCCGTAAACCCGTTGTGCCGGGGGATCAGCTTCATCTGCACAGCACCATTGTGGCGAATAAGCGCAATCTGTGGAAGATGGAAGTGGCCGCCAGGGTGAATGGCGAGACGGTGACCAGCGGGATGGTTTCCGCCATGATGATGGATAACCCGGACGCATAGTGAAGCTGCTGTAATATCATGAGTCAGGCTTTTATCCACCCCACCGCTATCGTGCATGAACGCGCCGTGATTGGCGCTGGCGTGCAGGTTGGTGCTTATACCGTGGTGGGTGAACATGCGGTTTTGAAGGATAAGGTGGTGCTGCACAGCCATGTGGTGGTGGATGGGCGCACGGTGATTGGCGAGGGCACGGAGATTTTTCCCTTTGCATCCATTGGAACGAAGCCACAGGATCTGAAATTTGGTGGAGAGCCGGCCACGCTTGAAATTGGCCGTAATAATACTATCCGTGAACATGTGACGATCAATATCGGCACTGAAGGTGGCGGCATGGTCACGCGGGTTGGAAATGATTGCCTGTTCATGGTGGGGTCGCATATCGGCCATGATTGTCAGGTGGGGAACCATGTGATTCTGGCGAATAATGCCACCTTGGCCGGCCATGTGGTGCTGGAAGATCATGTGATTATTGGCGGGCTTTCAGCCATCCATCAATTTGTACGCATCGGCAAACATGCGATGATTGGCGGTATGAGCGGTATTGAAAATGATGTGGTGCCTTATGCCACGGCGATGGGTGAGCGTGCCGCACTGGCCGGGGTGAATATTGTGGGTTTAAAACGGCGTGGCTTCAGCCGGGATGATATTCACGATATCCGTGGGGCATATCGCATGCTGTTTGCTTCCGAAGGCACGTTGGAAGAGCGCGTTGCGGATGTGGAAGAGCATTTCAGCCATAGTCAGGTTGTGCTGGCGATGCTGCATTTTATCCGGGATGAGAGCAGCCGCGCATTGTGCCAGCCTAAAGGTTCACGCGGCGCTTAAAGCAAGGGGTTTGTGACGCCCTAAGGGCTCATTTCCAACATTCTTCGCAGAGAGATTTCAGCCTGAAGGCGTGTGGCTTCGTCCAAAGCAAGTTCCGGCCGGCGGTTGGCCATGCATAGATAAAGCTTTTCCACTGTGTTCAGCTTCATATAGGGGCAGTTATTACAGGAGACGCAGCCGCCTTTATTCATCCCGGGAACGGTAATTAATGTGGCGGCCGGCGCGGCCTTTTGCATCTGATGAAGAATGCCGGGTTCCGTCAGCACAATAATTTCATCCCCGTCATGCTGGGTTACAAAATAAAGCAGCCTGGAGGTGCTGCCGATAAAATCGGCGTAATTCAGAAGTGCTTCCGGGCATTCCGGGTGGGCGATGATATGCGCATTTGGGTGCCGGGTTTTGAGCTTCACCAGTTCACGTTCGGAAAATTGTTCATGTACGATGCATGTGCCATCCCACAGCAACATCTCCCGCCCGGTGACTTTAGAAAGATAGCCGCCGAGATATTTATCCGGTGAAAAGAGGATGGGCTGATCTTCCGGAATCTGGCGGATGATTGCTTCCGCATTAGAGCTGGTGACAATGATATCCGACAGCGCTTTTACCTCTGCCGAGCAGTTAATGTAGGTCAGTGCGATATGATCCGGATGCGCCTCGCGGAAGGCTTTAAAAGCCGCAGGCTGGCAGGAATCCTCCAGGCTGCATCCGGCATTCAAATCCGGCAATAGCACGGTTTTCTGTGGGCTGAGAATTTTGGCGACCTCGGCCATAAATTTGACACCACAAAAAATAATGACATCCGCATCTGTATTGGCGGCTTTGCGGGATAAATCAAGGGAGTCTCCGATAAAATCAGCAATATCCTGAATGTCCCCATCCTGATAATAATGGGCGAGGATCACCGCATTCATCTCTTTTTTCAGGCGCAAAATTTCCGCTTCCAAATCCAGTTCCGGTGGAATGTCTGACAATGTCAGTGGCGTTGCCGATTGGGTCAGAATATTGCTCATGAATGCTCGTACCGTCTAGGTAATGAAATGAAAGGCAAATGTCCAGTTTTCTCAGTGTTTAGATTACCTTTTTGGATAAGCGGTGGAATAAAAACGGCGTGCGTTGGAAAGTTTTTGGTGCAGTGTTTCTGCATTATTTTCTTCCGCCAGCTGCATCAAATGATTGGCATGCTTAATGATGCTCTCAAGCGGAGAGATCAGTTTTTCTTTATTTTTCAGTATATTATTTAGAATGTCTTTTTCATTATGAGAGATAAGGGGTAATGTCATGCCACGCAGGCCAGAGCCGGAACCATAAGAATATTCACTGCCATCGATAGATTCAGTGATGGCTAAACTTAGTAAATAAGGGATAAGCCTGATCCAACATTTTTCATCTACTTCAAAGATGGATTGATGGTCCAGCGTGTCATCAATGGGGAATTGAGCGCAAGGCGACACTAATTCTCTGAAGAAAAGCCGTGCTGATTTTGCCTGTTCAATCCGCTTTGTAATCAGAGGAGTTTCTTCATGTTTAATTTCTGTATTAAGAGACTGTAAAAAGTCATTTAAGTTGTCCAATCCATTGGCAATTTCGCGCTGATTCTGAATGAAGATGTCCGTCCACATGGAGGCATCAGAACCTGTCAGGCGGATGAAGTGATGGTAAAGTTCATCCCCATTTTCTGCAATAGTTTGCTGAAATGACTCAGCTTCATCCAGTAGTGCTAAAGCATAAGAAAATGAAATGAGCTGCACCACATGCGACACGGCGGCATAAATAAAATCATGCCGTCTTATATCAAGTTCGATGATGTTGCTGCCCAGCGATTCCCAGAGAGTTTTAACCCTTCGCGTTGCGGTTTCATCGGTGAAGGGATAGGGCGTGAGGATGGTGGTGCGGTTTTCATAAAGATGGCTCAACGCCGCTTCCGGGCCGGATTGTTCCGTGCCTGCGATGGGGTGGCCGGGTACGATCAACGGGTGATGTTCATGCGGCAGGATGTCCAGCAATTCACGAATGGGGCGATGTTTGACGGAGCCAACATCGGTGATGATCGTTCCTGGGGAAATGTTGTCTTTCAAATGCTCGGCAATGGTGCCGTATGTGCTGAGCGGAGTGGAAAGAATGATCATATCCGCGCTGCGGACGCCTTCGGCAATAGCAGTGGAGGCATGATCCAGCATGCCACGTTTGAGGGCGGTATTCAGGGTTTCCTGCCTGCGGCTGATGCCGGTAATCTGCCCTTGATAACCGCGTTCTTTTAAGCCCAGCGCAATAGAGCCTCCCATCAGGCCAACGCCAATTAAAGCAATATGTTTGGGTAATTCAGCCATTAGGCATCATCAGAGCTTTCAGGCTCATCCTTTTTCTTGCGGCTGGCAAAATCCACCCAGGCATCGGAATCATCATCGCTGGACTGGCTTGCTGCCAGATTTTGCTGCGCGATTTTATCGGCCAGTTCTTTACGCAAAATAGAGGCTGATGGCGGGAATTCGCAGCCCAGCTTTACGGTTTTTCCTTTTACTTCCACCACTTTAATCTCAATGACGCCATTGATGATGATGGATTGACCGGATTTGCGCGTTAGATACAGCATTCTGTTGTGATACTAAAAGCTGAGGCTTGGCGCAATTTTTACGCTCACTTGACGATATTTAAGTTATAAGCATGGGCATGTCTGATGATGGATTAAATATGGTCTATGCTTCGGCCTGCATTCTGGTGGATGCGGATGGCAGGGTTTTAATCTCTGAGCGCCCGTGGCAAAAGGCGGTTTACCCGCAATATTGGGAATTTCCGGGTGGCAAGCTTGAGGCGGGCGAAACGCCGGAGCAGTGCATTAAACGGGAGGTGAAAGAGGAGCTTGGTGTGGAACTTGGCTGCATGGCGCCACTTTCCTTTATTTCCGAAACGCGTTTGCCGGATGAAAAAACCGGCGTGCGTACGCCCTATCACATCATTGTCTATCTTTATATTTGCCGTGAATGGAAGGGGATACCACGTGGGGTGGAGGGGCAGCCACTTAAATGGGTGAAGCCGCCGGAGCTGACCAAATATAAGATTTTGCCGGCTAATGTGCCCTTGATTCCGATCATTCGTGATATGGTTGGGCGCTAAGGCGCGCTTCATGCGTTTCTCTTAGCGCTTTTCTCTTTCCGCTAATTCTTCCAGCACATGTGCGCGTAGTTCTGGGGTTACTTCTGGCTCTACCCCATACCATTTATGAAACCCTAATACGGCCTGATGCAATAGCATGCCCAGTCCATCAACAGTAAGGTTGCCACGGGTTTTGGCCTGTTTTAACAGGTCTGTTTCCAGCGGGTTATAGACAATATCCGTCACCAGCGCGGTGGCGGGCAGATTTTTTAATGAAAGCTCCAGCGCGGGCTTGCCCTTCATGCCCAGCGCGGTGGTGTTGACCAGCAGGTTCGCCCCGCGTAGCGCGGTTTCTCTGTCTTCCCAATCCACCACGATAACACGCCCTTTGGACTTGGGTAAATTCTGGTGCATGGCATCGGCCAACGCTTCGGCACGCTCCCGCGAGCGGTTGGTGAGGATCACTTTCGGCACGTCACACAGCGCCAGCAACGCGGCAACCACCGCGCGCGCAGCACCGCCAGCCCCCAAAACCACAGCCGCGCCAGCGGTAAAATCAAACTCCGGTGCGCCCTCTTTAAGGTTCTTATAAAACCCGTAATAATCGGTGTTGTTGCCGTCCAGTTTGCCTTCCGGGGTCACATAAATGGTGTTTACCGCGCCGATCACATGCTCCACCTTGCCGGCATGATCCACCAATGAAAGCGTGCGTTCCTTATGCGGCAGGGTCACATTCACCCCGGCCAGCCCGTGCTTTGCCATGTTCTTGAGGAAATCTTCCAGCGCGTCCTCTTTCACGTCGAAGGTCTCATAAGTTCCGGCAATGCCATGCTCCGCCAGCCAGTAACGATGGATCACCGGAGAAAGGCTGTGCGCAATCGGATGGCCGATCACCCCGGCCTTGATCACTTCAACATTGTCGTTTGCAGAGTTCATGCATGGCTACATGCCATAACCGGCTAGATTTTCCTAGCAAAACCATGCCCTTGAAATTTCACTCATCTTACACCTATCTATTTATCACATAATATATGAAACAAAAAAAGGGTGGTTATGGGTCTGTCACTGGATAAAATGACGCATCAGGCGCAGGGCATTTTGCAGGCGGCATCGGAGCTGGCACAGGACTGTGGGCATCAGGGCATCACGCCGGAACATTTGCTGCAGGCAATGCTGAAGGCCGCGCCGGAAGGTGGCTCGGAGAATATCACGCGAAGATTGCTTATCACCTGCGGGGTGAATCTGGGGCTGGTGGAGCGCGGTGTGGCGGCGGAGCTAAAGGCGATTCCCACCGTGACGGGCAGCGACCAGCTTTACCTTGACCCGAAGACGCAGAAAATGCTGCGCGCGGCAGGTGACCTTGCGGCGAAGGCAAAGGATGCTTACATCACGGTGGAGCGGCTATTACAGGGGATAATGGCCACGGATGGCACCAAGGCGCAGAAAATTCTGGCGGATGGCGGCCTGACCGAACAAAGTTTACAGGGAGCGATTGACGCAATGAGACAGGGCAGAAAGGCGGATTCCGCCACTTCGGAAGATCAGTATCAGGCACTTGAGAAATATGCCCGCAACCTGACTCAGGCGGCGAAGGATGGTAAGATTGACCCCGTGATCGGCCGGGATGAGGAAATTCGCCGTGCGATGCAGGTGCTTTCCCGCCGGACGAAAAATAACCCGGTGCTGATTGGTGAGCCGGGCGTGGGTAAAACAGCCATCGTGGAAGGGCTGGCCGTGCGCATGGTGGCAGGCGATGTGCCGGAGGGTTTAAAGAACCGCACGCTGATGGCGCTGGATTTGGGCGCGATGATTGCCGGCGCAAAATTTCGCGGCGAATTTGAAGAGCGTTTGAAGGCCGTGCTGAAAGAAATTGAGGCAGCTGCCGGAGAGATTATCCTGTTCATTGATGAGCTGCACACACTGGTGGGTGCAGGCGCCGGTGAGGGCGCGATGGACGCCGGGAATCTGTTAAAACCAGCCTTAGCGCGCGGAGAGCTGCACTGTGTGGGCGCGACGACGCTCGATGAATACCGCAAATATATTGAGAAGGATGCCGCGCTCGCCCGGCGTTTTCAGACCGTGTTTGTCAGCGAGCCAACGGTGGAAGATACCATTTCCATTCTGCGCGGGATCAAGGAAAAATATGAGGTGCATCACGGGGTGCGCATTGCGGACGCGGCACTGGTGGCCGCCGCCACGCTCTCCAACCGGTATATTACCGATCGCTTCCTTCCGGATAAGGCGATTGATTTAATGGACGAAGCGGCCAGCCGCATCCGTATGCAGGTGGATAGCAAGCCTGAGGAAATTGACGAGCTGGATCGCCGCGTCATCCAACTGAAAATTGAGCGCGAGGCGCTGAAGAAAGAGAAGGATGATGCTTCTAAAAAGCGCCTTCAAGCCATTGAAGCCGAACTGGCCGATCTGGAAAAGAAAGCGGCGGATCTGACTTCCGTGTGGGAGGGGGAGAAATCCAAACTTTCGGATATTCAGAAAACAAAAGAAAAGTTGGAAGAGGCAAAAACGGAGCTTGAGATCGTGCAGCGTAAGGGTGATCTGGCGCGTGCGGGTGAGCTTTCTTATGGCATTATTCCGGGGCTAACGAAGAAGCTGAAGGATTATGAAAGCTCTGCCCAGAGTGAGATGGTGGCGGAGGAAGTCACGGAGGATGACATTGCCGCCATTGTTTCCAAATGGACGGGCGTGCCGCTGGATAAAATGCTGGAGGGCGAGCGCGAAAAACTGCTGAAGCTGGAGGATCATTTACGCAAGCGCGTGGTGGGGCAGGAAGTGGCGCTGGAAAAGGTGGCTGCTGCGGTGCGTCGCTCCAAAGCCGGCTTGCAGGATGAGCACCGGCCGCTGGGCAGTTTCTTATTTTTAGGGCCAACGGGTGTGGGGAAAACGGAGCTGACCAAAGCGCTGGCGGAGTTTTTGTTTGATGATGATTCAGCCATGATTCGCATGGATATGTCTGAGTATATGGAGAAGCATGCGGTGGCACGGTTGATCGGCGCACCTCCGGGTTATGTGGGGTATGAGGAAGGCGGCAGCCTGACGGAGGCCGTGCGCCGCCGCCCGTATCAGGTGATTTTGTTTGATGAGATCGAAAAAGCGCATCCGGATGTGTTCAACATTCTGCTGCAGGTGCTGGATGATGGCCGCCTGACGGACGGGCAGGGCAGAACGGTGGATTTCAGCAATAGCATCATCATTCTGACGAGTAATGCCGGGGCGGAATTTTTCTGCTCCCCCCTGGAGGGGGAGCAGATGAGCCAAGCTTCGCAAGAAGCACAGGCGAATCGTGGGGGGGTATCCAATGATTCCCAAACGCCCCCCCACGGCTCGACTAACGTCTCGCCCACTCCCCCTCCAGGGGGGAGTAACTCTCACGGAATACCGGACAAGGTCATGGAAAGCCTGCGTGAAATCTTCCGCCCGGAATTCCTCAACCGGCTGGATGACATCATCCTGTTTCAGAAGCTAAAGAAAGAAGCCATGATTTCCATTGTGGAAATTCAGCTTGGCCGTTTGGTGAAGCGTTTGAAAGACCGCGACATCACTCTGAACGTTACCGAAAAAGCCAAGGCCTGGCTGGCGGAGCAGGGCTATGACCCGGCTTATGGCGCACGACCGCTGAAGCGGGTGATCCAGCGCGAATTGCAGAACAAGCTGGCGGAGGCCATTTTGCAGGGTAGCATTGCCGATGGCAGCACGGTGAAAGTGGATGAGAAGGGTGGGGCGCTGGTGATTGCCTAAAGCCGCTATGCTAAAAAGCCGCTGACATCATCCGTCATGATGGCGGTGATGTTGCATGACTGAGCATGGGCGATTGATTGCTGGCTGTTGCATGTCCAGGCGGTGGTTTGAATGCCATATGCATGGATTTGTGCCACATTTTCCGCAGAGGCATCCTGCCAGTGAAAATTGATCCATTCCGGCTGCATTGCTTTGATGGCGGCGGCAATGTTTGCGGCGGCGCTTTCCTTAAAGAACGGCCATGGCTCCGCCGGGAGATGAATTTTCTGTGCCGTTTCATGCGCCTTAAAATCATGCATGAGTGTCAGGCCAATCTGCGCCTCCGGCCAGTATTGCTGCGCTTCTTTCAGGATGGATGGGAAAAAAGAAATGACCGGCAGGCGCACCGCGCTGAATTTGTGGCAGAATTTCTCCAGAAGCAAGGCGGTTTGCCGGGTGGCGTGCGCATCCTTCACTTCCGTGAAAATGGTGATATGTGGTGGCAGTGCTTCCAACACATCTTCCAATGCTGGAATGGCTTCACCATTGCTTAAAGTGATGTGTGATAGTGCCTGCGGCAAAAAATTCTTTATCAGGCCATGGCCGTTCGTGGTGCGTTCCAGCGTGGCATCATGGATCACGATGGGCGTGCCGTCCGCAGCGGCTTGTACGTCCAGCTCTATGCCCCATGCGCCGTTGTTAATGGCGGCCAGAAAGCCTGTGATGGAGTTTTCAGGGTGATGCGCGGGCATGCCGCGATGGCCGATGAAATGCATGCGAAACCTCTAAGCTTTATCGTGGCACAGCCAGCTTCTGCTTGCAAGGCTGTGCCAAGCTTGGCATAGATTTCATATGAATCAAAATCAACCGATTGCCGTGGTGCTGTTAAGCGGTGGGCTGGATTCCGCCACCTGTTTGGCATGGGCAAAGGAACAGGGCTTTATTGTGCATGCGCTGTCATTTGATTATGGTCAGCGTCACGCGGTGGAGCTGCAATGTGCCAAAATGCAGGCGCGTCACCAGATGGTGGAGCAGCAGATTATTTCTCTGGATTTGCGTGCTTTTGGTGGCAGTGCGCTGACGGATAATCTGGAAGTGCCCAAACATGCCATGGCCGAAGAGATGGGAAGTGATATTCCGGTGACTTACGTGCCGGCGCGTAACACGGTTTTTCTCTCTTATGCGCTGGCCTATGCAGAGGTCAGGGGCGCGTATGATCTTGTAATTGGTGTTAATGCCATGGATTATAGCGGCTATCCGGATTGCCGGCCGGATTACATCGCGGCGTATGAGGCGATGGCAAATCTTGCCTTAAAGGCGACCGTGACGGGTAAGAAAAAAATCAAAATCCACACGCCGTTACAACATCTGACCAAGGCGCAAATTGCAGCCGAGGCCGTGCGTCTGGAGGTGGATCTGGCGCATACTTCCAGCTGCTATGATCCGGTGGTGAAGGGAAATACCATTCTGGCCTGTGGGCAGTGTGACTCCTGCTTGCTACGCAAAAAGGGCTTTAATGAAGCTGGCTTTGAGGACAAAATTATTTATAATAATTAGTTAGTTGAAATAAATTCTTTAACTAAATTCTCAAACTCACAGCCGCGTGCTTCAAAATTTGGAAATTGATCGAAAGAGGCGCAGGCGGGTGAAAGCAGAACAACGCCGCTGCCGGCGGAGCGTGCAGCCTTGCCGGCCATCTGCATGGCTTTTTCCAGGGTGCCGGCAATGCTGTTTGGAATATTTTCCTGTGTCAGATAATGGCTGAAATCATCGGCGGCATCGCCAATCAGAAACGCATGGGTGATGCGGCTGAAATAAGGCTTTAATGGTGCAATGCCTTCCGCTTTGGCCAGTCCGCCGGCAATCCAGAAGATGTTGTGGTAGGTGGAAAGTGCGGCCTTGGCGGCTTCGGCATTGGTGGCTTTGCTGTCATTGACAAAGGTGACGCCGTTATGTGTTCCTACAACAAACATGCGATGCGGCAGGCCGGGAAAGCTCTCAAGCCCGCTGCGAATTTCCGCATCGGAAAGGCCGCACTCACGCAGAATGGCCTGCGCAACCTTCATGTTTTGCGCGTTGTGATTTCCTGCCAATGATGGGTTTTTTATTACTAAACCATTTTCTAAAGAAGCATTGATAACTTTATGATCTTTATCATTTAAATTGTTAAATATTTTTTTTGTGTAATGGTCATCCGTGGCGATGATGGCCGTTTGCCTTTGTGGTATTTTCCCTTTGGTGCTATCAAAAATACTCGCCTTGGCCGAAACATAATTTTCCATCGTGCCATGCCTGTCCAGATGGTCGGGCGTGATGTTCAGCAATGCGGCGATGTCCGCCGTGAAATGTGGCAGCAGCTCCAGCTGATAGCTGGAAAGCTCCAACACGTAAAACCCTTCCGCCGGCAAAGTGGGAAGGCTGCAGGCGGGCGTGCCGAAATTCCCACCAATTTCGGATTGCCGCCCGGTTTCTTTAAGGCAGTGATGCACCAGCGCACTGGTGGTGGATTTGCCGTTCGTGCCTGTGATGGCAATGGTGGTGGCATGTGGCTGCCCGGTTAGCGCCCCTTCGCGTAGCAGCTCCACCTCGCACATGATGGGGGTGTGATGTTCCTGCGCCAGCTGCACCACAGGATGCGGCTTTGGGTGATGCAGCGGCACGCCGGGGCTGAGAATCAGCCGGGTGATATGTGCCCAATCCTGCTCCGCTACCGGAATGAGCGGCACCTGCGGATAATCGGATTGGATGCGCGCGCGCGCGATTTCATTATCATCCCAGGCGCTGACCTGCCAGCCACGCGCCAGAAGCCAATTCAGCGCGCCGCGCCCGGCCTTGCCAAGCCCAAAGACCGAGGCATGAGGCGCTATGTTATGCATGTGTCAGCCCATCCTTTGCGTGCCACCCAAGGCCGTGCAGCAGATTCAGGGTTTCCATTAAGGGCAAACCAACCACATTGCTGGGGGAGCCGTGGATGGCCTTGATGAAGGCTGCACCCCGGCCTTGCAGGCTGAATGCGCCGGCTTTGCCCTGCCATTCACCATGATCAAGGTAGTTCTGAATTTCCTGCTTGGAAAGGCGTTTAAGCTGGATAATGGTTTCCACACGTTTCGTGCGCTGCTGTCCTGCCGGCGTGATAACGCTTATCCCGGTATAAAGCCGGTGCCTTCGCCCGGAGAGAAGCTCTAGGATGGCTTCAGCCTCGGCGTGGTCATCTGCCTTGCCAATGATACGATGCCGCACCCAGCAGCAGGTATCCGCCGCCAGAATATAGGCATCCGTTCGCTGTTGGCGGATAGTCTGCGCCTTTTCGGCAGCCAGCCGTTTGACATAATCCTGTGCATGTTCGCCTTTTTGTGGCGTTTCATCAATATCCGCAGGTAAAATTGCATCGGGTGTGATGCCGGCTTGCTCTAAAAGCGCCGCCCGTGCCGGAGAGGCGGAAGCAAGAATCAGCAATGGGTGTTTGTGCGGGGACATGGCCTGCTTTTAGCGCATAAAGATAAGATTGAATATTATTTATCATCCATCGGAAAATATTAACATAAATGGAGGCGTGCAATGAGAGGAATAAACTATCAACACGCCCTAATTTTTCTTGCCTCTTTTTTTGATCACCAGATCAGAGATGGTAACGCCAATCATATCCTCAAGGATGGTGATCTCGCCCTTGGCAATGGGTGCGCCGTTAGCTGTAATCAACAAATGCTCGTCTTTTTGCTGGTTAAGCTCCACAATGGCGCCGCGCCCAAGTTTTAAAAATTGTTCCACAGACATGGTGGATGTGCCCATGATGGCAGAAATTTTCAGTGAGATATCGCCAAAGCGTTTGATATCACCGCGCGTGGGTGCGTTAACCACCGGTGCAACGGCCGGTTTTTCTTCCGCTTCAACATTTTCCTGTGGTTCGTCAGCCATATGCTCAACATAACATGGTTTGCGCCGTGAGAGGAAGAATGGTCACAGATAGCTTGAGAATTAGACAGGATCGCACTAAGTCTGTGGCATGGAAACATGGTTAAAAGAAGAATTTGCCTTAAGTGAACCAGCACTGTGGGGGCTGCATATCTTTGCCATTGTATTAGCCACGGCAATGATATCGTCTATTTCACGTTGGGTGCTTCGCAAAGTTGAAGTGCGGACGCAGGCCACGAAAAATGGCTGGGACGATATTTTATTTGCCTCCATTCGCCGTCCGGTGCGCTTCGTTATCTGGGTGATGGGGCTGAGCATTGCCCTGCAAGTGGCATTGGAGGATAATGTGACAGGATTGCGTGATTATATCATGCCACTGCGTCACCTTGGCTTTCTGATTGGTGTTACGTGGTTTGGGCTGCGCTTTATTGAGGGGATGGAGAAGCGCCTGTTTCACCGCGCTGAAATGGGAGAGACATCGCTGGATCGCACCACCATTCTGGCCATTGGCAAGCTGCTGAAAATTTCAGTGATGATCACCACTTTCTTAATTGGGTTGCAGACACTTGGCTTCAGCGTTTCCGGCGTGCTGGCGGCGGGTGGCGTTGGCGGGCTGGCGATGGGTTTTGCCGCCAAAGACATGCTGGCAAATTTTTTCGGCGCGCTGATGATCTATCTGGATAAACCTTTCAAAGTAGGGGATTGGATCCGCAGCCCGGATAAAGAAATTGAAGGCACGGTGGAGGATATCGGCTGGCGCGCCACCAGCATCCGCACCTTTGATCAGCGCCCGCTTTATGTGCCGAATTCTGTTTTTACGACCATTTCCGTTGAAAACCCATCCCGGATGCGCAATCGCCGCATTAAGGAGATAATCGGTGTGCGCTACGCGGATATGAAGCAGGTGCAGGCCATTGCTACGGATATTCGTGAAATGCTGCAACAGCATAAGGATATTGATAAAAAACAAACATTGTTTGTTCACCTTGATAGCTTCGGTGCTTCTTCCGTGGATATCCTGATTTACTGTTTTACCAAAACCGTAGAGTGGATTCCCTATCATGGGGTTAAGGAGAAAATCCTCCTCACCATTGCGGATATTATTGAAGAGAATGGCGCGGAAATTGCCTTCCCAACGCGCACGCTGCATGTGGAATCCTCACCGGAGATCAAAAGCGAAACAAAACCTCAAAAATAAGTTAAGATGGTGTTTGGTTGCTCTTTTCTGGAATATCAATCGCACTATCCGACAAAATATCCACTCATGTAACAACAATGTCTAAGGTCTTATGAATAAAATCAAAACTGCAAAAATCAGTCTCCGTAATTTAGAGCGAAAAGATTTCGCGCAGGTGGTTGAGCTAAGTGCCAGAATTTACGGCAAAGATATCGCCATGACGCATGAAATGCTCAACGGCCAAATAAACCGCTTTCCCGAAGGGCAATTTGTTATTGAGGCCGAAGGAAAAATGGTGGGGCATTGCGCAACTTTTATTGTGGCCGAGGAACTGGCATTTTCCGATCATACCTATGACGAAATTACGGGTGGGGGTTTTGCTGCAAGGCATGATGAAGAAGGTGATTATCTTTATGGAATGGAAGTTGCGGTTGATGAGCGATACAGGGGGCTTCGTATTGGGCAACGGCTTTATAACGCACGCAAGAATCTTTGCAACGAGCTGGGATTAAAGGGAATTGTCTTTGGCGGAAGGATGCCGAACTATGCCAGGAAACGAAAACAAGTTAAAACACCTGAAGAATATATACAGCAGGTGATCGACAGAAAGATCAAAGATCCTGTGATTGGATTTCAGATACGAAACGGCTTTGGATTCGTTAAAATTCTTAAAAATTACCTATTTGGTGATAAGGAGTCCGGTGGCTTTGCCGCCCTCATGATGTGGGAAAATCCTACCTATAACCATGAAAAGAAAGCCCATTCCGTGCAGAGGAAACGGCCGGAAGATTTAGTGAGGGTTGTTTCCGTTCAATTTCAGGTGAGAAAGGTCAAAACATTTGAGGAGTTTGCCTCTCAAATTGAGTATTTCGTGGATGTTGGCTCAGATTATAAGGCAGATTTTATACTGTTTCCGGAGTTTGTGACCATTCCACTGATCTCTATTGATAAAAACAAATCCTCCTGCAGTGAAAATATTGAAAAAATAACCGCCTACACACAACAATATGTGGAGCTATTTCAAAGAATGGCAATTTCCTATAATATCAATATTATAGGGGGCACTCACCCAACAAAAAACAAGGCCGGTGATATTGAAAATATGGCATATGTTTTCCTTCGGGATGGCTCCATTCATACCCAAGCTAAGTTGCATATCACGCCAAGTGAAAAATACTGGCGTAATATTAATGGCGGCCATCATCTGAGTACGATTGAAACGGATTGCGGGACGATTGGCGTGCTTGTCTGTTACGATTCTGAATTTCCTGAACTTTCACGGCACCTTACGGATCAGGGGATGAAAATGTTATTTGTGCCTTTCTGTACGGATGAGAAACAGGGATATAATCGTGTGCGTTATTGTTGTCAGGCTCGCGCGGTGGAGAACCAGATTTATGTCGTTATGGCAGGAACCGTTGGCAACCTTCCGGACGTTGAAAATATGGATGTTAACTATGCGGAAAGTTGTATTTTAACGCCGTGTGATTTCCCTTTTGCAAGAGATGGAATTGCGGCAACCTCTGAACCTAATACGGAAACGGTGGTTATTTCAGACCTGAATCTGGCCTCTCTTAATGCTTCCAGAAAATCAGGCACGGTAAAAAATCTGAAAGACAGGCGCCTGGATTTATATCGGGTAACATGGCATAAAAGAGCGCGTGACTAAGCCCATCGCGCGGCGGCTCTTTGCCCGCGTGCTTTGACCTGCCATCGTTATGATCTTTGAGGCGGGTTTTCAGGTTTTCCCTCTAGCCTTGGTGGATTTGGTTGGAAAAACATAGTGCATAGCCCTCCTTCGCTTGCGCAGCACTAAAGCTTCGGTGCCCTTACGGACAATAAGCCATCCGACGTCAGTCCTCCGAAGCTTTAGCGTAGGAGGAAGCACGAAGTGCGAAGGATGGTGCGCCCTAGAGGATTGGCTTCGCCGAACCTGCGGGCTGTTGCCCTCCGGTTTCGAACGTCGTTCTCATCCTCAACTTTATCATTATTTCACTTTTTTAAGGCGCTGTTGCTTAACCCTTAAAAAAGTGAAATGGTGCGCCCTGCTTGATATAATTCGAACGGGCGGAGACATTAAGTTATTGTTATTATCGATGCCTTATCCCTATTCACAGGTAATAAAGCAATAATTTTATGATTTAAAAAATAACACTTGTAAACTTGCATAAATTAATTTACTAGACTATTCTTACCTTTAGTGTTAAGATAAAAGTGCAAAATATTGGAAATTGTTTTTAAAAATAATAGCATGGCTAAGCTTTGCAACAGCTCTAAGAACTTGCAAAAGAAATACGGTGAAAAATGCGCTAAAGGCATAATGAAAAAACTACAATTCTTAAGCGATGCGGAATCTTTAAATGATGTTTCTCCATTACCGCCGCATATGAGGCATGAATTACAGGGCAAGGACAGAGGAAAAATTGCAATTGATGCGCTTAACCGCTCAGATCCAAATAGGATAGTTTTTGAGCCAAATTATGCAGAACCTCCTCGCTTAGAAGACGGTGGTTATGATTTGAAAGCAATCAAATCAATATGCATTATATTTATAGGGGATTACCACAAATGACTAATACGCAATTTAATCCAGACTATATTGTTACTCCAGGAGAAATTTTACTTGATATTTTAGAGTCACGTGGGATTAACCAAGTAACCTTAGCAAATCGCTGCAATAGACCAGAAAAAGCCATTAGTGAAATCATCCATGGCAAGAAGAGTATTGTGCCCGAAACTGCTTTGCAGTTTGAGCGGGTACTTGGCATAAGTGCCAACACATGGTTGAACATGGAAAATAACTATAAAATTGCACAGTTACGGCAAAAAGAATCAGAAGCATTAGGTGAGCAAAAGGAGTGGATCAAGAATTTCCCATATAATGAACTAGTAAAACGAAAACTTCTTGAATCAAAAACTACTGTTGCAGAAAAATTTGATGATCTTTTGAGGTTTTTTGGGGTTAGCAGTATTGATGCGTATACAAAATATCGTCACTGCGCAATAAATGCATCATTTCGGCATTCGGCAGCTCACAAAAATAAACCATATATATTGGATACTTGGATGCGGGAAGGAGAAATTTGTGCAAATAAAATTGATGTGCCGCAATATGATAAATCCAAATTTGAAAAAGCTGTCAAAGCAATTAGTCAATTAACTAGAGGGGACATTGTAGAAAGCTTTAAAGCAGCTAAGGAGTTAGCACATGCTGCTGGTGTGGTAATAGTGCTTGTGGACGCATATAAAGGCTCTGCTGTTAATGGTGTTGCAAGATGGATAAACGGCACACCGACTATTCAACTCACTGTATTAAGAAAAAGTGCCGATATATTATGGTTTTCCTTCTTACATGAATGTGCCCACATTTTGAAACACTCTAAAAAAGAAACCTACATTGATAACGATCATTCGGAAGATAATGAAGAAGAAAGAGAGGCTGATAAGTTTGCAAGGGATTGCTTAATATCACCATCTACGTGGAATGAATTCGTAGCTAAGAATAATTTTTCTGTACTTACAGTTAAAGATTTTGCACAAAAAAACAATATTGCAGACGGTATTGTAGTTGGAAGACTGCAAAAAGAAAAATATGTTGCATGGAATGACTTCCAACTTAATAGGCTAAAGCAAAAAATTGCATTGTCTTAAGATGCATGACTCACTGGAAGACTGGAACAAAATAAATTACTGAAAAAACAGCTGGTTAGCTAGTGCGTTGATTTTTATGAAGGCATTGTCGAACTTTGGAATACTAGAAAAGTGAGCATTATAGAGAATTCTATTGAGAGTGGTGCGCCCTAGAGGATTGGCTTCGCCGAACCTGCGGGCTGTTGCCCTCCGGTTTCGAACGTCGTTCTCATCCTCAACTTTATCATTATTTCACTTTTTTAAGGCGCTGTTGCTTAACCCTTAAAAAAGTGAAATGGTGCGCCCTAGAGGATTCGAACCTCTGACCTACGGATTAGAAGTCCGTTGCTCTATCCAGCTGAGCTAAGGGCGCACGCGGTTTTGGATGCGCCTATTCAGCCGGTTTTGCCACAAAAATCAAGCAGAACTGCCCGATATGTGACAAATGGGCGGATTAGCCGGCTCTGGCCAGTGTTTTTGCTTCCGCCAGTGACTTCAGTAAATTGCGGATGGCATCCTGCTGATGTTCGTTCAGCAGGCCATAATATTTCAGCAGCCTTGTGTTGAGCAGGCTGTTTTCCTCTGCGCCGTGGTGCAGGGTGCGCTCTGTCGGCACATAAAACTCCACCACGGAGATGTTAAAAATATCGGCGATTTCCATCAAGCGGCTGGCGGCAATACGGTTTTTGCCGTTTTCATATTTTTGCACCTGTTGATGGGTGATGCCAAGATCATCCGCCAATTGCTTGCGCGACATGCCTGCCAGCATGCGCTGATGGGCAATCTGCTTGCCAATTAAAATATCATTCTGTTGGATGGATTTTGCATCCTTCTGGTTTGTCATTCCCTTCTCCTTTTTATCCTTCTGCCCATTATGATGCGGATAGCGTGCCAAAAATTATTGAGAGAAATAATCATTATTTTACAATAGTTTAAAATTATACGATTTTTAGATGCGCCATAAGATTCCCATAACTGTCCCAGCTTGAAACAGGTGGATTCCCATTTTGGGATATGTTATGAGCGGTTATGGGACAGGTTTCAAAGCGCATCACCGCCAAGCTGCAACAGGCATTTCAGCCCAGCCTGCTGGAACTTGCCGATGATTCCGCCCGCCATGCCGGCCATGCTGCCATGAAAGGGCTGGCGGCCGAAGAGACGCATTTTACAATCACCATCTCCGCCGCGTCACTGGCGGGCAAAAGCCGGGTGATGCAGCATCGCGCCATTTATGATCTGCTTAAAGACGAGCTTCAGGAACATGGCGGCACGGTGCACGCGCTGGCGATTAAGGTGCAATAATCGGTATGCCTGATTTGAAGCTTGTGTATTTTACCAAGGGTATTTACAAACATCCCTTCATCAACATTTAGGATTTTATTATGCTGCGTATTATTTCTATTTTGGCTTTGCTGGTGCTGGCCGGCTGTTCACATAAGAAGGTGGAAGTTTCCCGCGTGGGGGATTCTGGCCTTTCCTGTAATGAGATTGGTTATGAGCTTGTGGAGCTGAAAGCTTTGCGCGGTGATATTGAAAAGAAAACCGGCTTTTCCGGCCGAAATGTTGGCATGGGGCTGCTGTTCTGGCCGGGTGTGATTGTGAATGAATATAATGCCGGTAAAGCTGAAGATCTGGCAATGGAACGCTCTAAGAAGCTGGTTTCCATGTTTGAAAAGAAAAAATGCAGTGAGGATGTGTTGACCGAGCAGCAACGCAAATATGACGCGCTGCACACAACTGAAAAGAAGTCAAACTAACCATGACTAAACATTATCTGCCTGTGCCAGGTCTGGGGTAAAAATAAAGTGCAGATATCCCCTTGCTATAACTCCCCCTTCACGGGGGAGTCTGAATGTTAAGCACGACAGATGAGCGGTTGCACGAAGTGCAGAGCGAATCTGGAAGCACGCTGACATTCAGGTGGGGGTTTGTATCTGGCAAAGATAAAGAGAAGATTAAGCCCCCCACCTAAAAATCCTGCGTATTTTTAGACTCCCCCGCAAGGGGGGAGTTATAAATGGAGTATGTTACCCGCGGTTTAAGTGAAAAGCCGAAGTCTGTAACAACGGTGCCTACTCATTAAACCAGCCATTTGGTGGGGTATTTATTTAGCTCGTCACTGCGAGGGAGCGAAGCGACCGTGGCAGCCTTTCTCAGTATGTTTCAGACTGCATCGGTCTTTCAGATTTCTCTTATTTCCCTTTTTGAGATAGGCGGTTCCAAACATCTGAGACATAGCCAACGACTGCGGAAATCCCCTCTGGAGGGTATTCACTTGTTGCAATTTTTCTGCCGTTTCCATCACCATTAACGTCTGCAACTAAAGCCCCCGGCACTGTTAGGTCCCTTCCACCGGAACCACCTATTTCTTTTGTCCAAGTTTTAGCTTTTTCAGGAAGATGAAACTTTTCCGGGCTATATTCAGGGTCTGGTTTGAATATTTGATGATACTGATAACCCTGACCGTGCCCTGTATCTATACGCGGCTTTGTTTTTTTAACAACTTCTTCTGCTGTTAGCCATGTTGCCATCGTTTCTTTACTGGCTTCTGGTCTTAAGTCCTGTTCTGAGCCTGTGTTTAGGGTTGAGAGTGCAAGCGTTGTTGAGGAGCAGTTAACCTGCGGAGTTGAGCTTTCACAAAATTTTTCCTGATATTCCTCAAGTAGATGATTTGAAGTTGCAAAATCAGGAAACAGGGCGGAATCTGGCCGACGCAAACTTAACGAACTCATTGAAACGGTGTGTACGGAATTTTGCGTTTTATTCGTATAAGCA
>JAUIEX010000032.1 GCA_030429725.1 Alphaproteobacteria bacterium | reverse complement strand
CATCTATCATAACTTAGGTATGATGGCCTATCACAATAAAAATTATGATGACGCCCTTATTTATTTCAGCAAAGTCTATACAAAATACCCTCGATCATCTTATGCACCCAACTCTCTTCTCCACATTGGGCTCACGTTTAAAAAACAAAATAAAATTAAAGAGGCCGCTCAAACATTTAAAGAGGTCATAGCTAAGTACCCTAAGGCCTCGCATGCCAAAACTGCTCAAAAACAACTAGAACTTTTAAAATGACAAAACTAATACTTGGGATTGAAACCAGTTGTGATGAAACCGCTGCGGCTGTGGTGTGTGATGCCGCCACGCGGGAAGCGCGTTTATGCAGCAATATTGTGCATTCTCAACTGGAACATTTAGAATTTGGCGGCGTGGTGCCGGAAATTGCATCCCGTGCACATGCGGCGCATGTGGATCAGGTGGTGGCGGAAGCGATGGATCAGGCGAAGCTGAATTATAGTGCCATTGATGCTGTGGCGGTGACATCAGGCCCGGGGCTTATTGGCGGCGTTACGGTGGGGCTGATGTTCGGCAAGGCGCTTGCGGCGTCCATCGGCAAGCCTTTAATTGGTGTGAATCACCTTGAAGGGCATGCCCTGACGGTGCGGATGACGGATGATGTGGCATTTCCTTTTTTATTGTTGCTGATTTCCGGCGGGCATTGCCAGATTTTGGCGGTGGAGGGCGTGGGGCGCTTTAAGCTTTATGGCACAACACGTGACGATGCAGCCGGTGAGGTTTTTGACAAGGTGGCAAAAATGCTGGGGCTGGGCTATCCCGGTGGCCCTGCGGTGGAAAAAAAAGCGCGTGAAGGCGATGCCGGGCGGTTTACATTCCCCATTCCATTGGCGCAGGAGGCAACCTGTGACTTTTCCTTTTCCGGTTTGAAAACCTCTGTCATGCGGGAAATTCAGAAGCAGGCGGAAGGGGATTTGGCGCGGCATGGGCAGGTTGCGGCGGATATTTGCGCTGGTTTCCAAAAGACGGTTGGGGATGTGTTGGTGCAGCGGATGAAGCGGGCATTACTGCGTTTTGAGGAAGACTATTGGCAATGTAATGACGTTCAAAAGCGTCAGGTTGTGGTGGCCGGTGGCGTGGCGGCCAATGTTTATTTGCGTGGCAGGCTGACGGATTTATGCGCGGAGTTTGATGCTGAATTTACAGCGCCGCCTTTGGCACTTTGCACGGATAATGCGGCGATGATTGCGTGGGCAGGGCTGGAGCGCCTGCGGCTGGGGCTTGTGGATGATCTTTCCATTGCGCCGCGTGCGCGCTGGAAGCTGGAGGAATTGCGGGCGGCATCGAAGGCTTAAACTACGGGTGCTTTTATTCAGTCAGTGCGTTATAGTGCGGTATGCCTGAGCTGAAGCAATATAATTATATTAATGAATTTCAGTGCCTTGGGGCGGATTGTGAAGATACGTGCTGCAAAGGGTGGGGCATGCAGGTGAACCCGCAAATGGTGGCAAAATATCAGGCGGAAGCGCCGGAGCTTTTAGAGGCTGTGACCAGTGGTGAGGCGCAGCATATTATGAAACGAGACCCTGAGACGGATTATTGCATTAAATTTCAGAATGGTCTTTGCAGTGTGCATGCCAGCCGGGGGACGGAATTTATTGGTGATGCCTGCCATTTTTACCCTCGCATCACGCGGCAATATGACGATGTTTCGGTGATGGGCGGGGCAATGTCATGCCCGGAAACGGTGCGGTTGATGCTGAAGCTGGAGAAGCCTTTTTCCCTTGTTGCTAATGAATTAACGCGATTGCCGGAGCAGATGAAGCAATATGCGCCGGATGGCGTTGCTGCTGCAGATGCTTTGAAAGTGATGGATGCGTTTGTGAATCTGGCAGGGAATGAGGAGGTGCCGGTGGCGCGGGCTTTGTCGCGCATTTTATCGGTAGCGGAAAGCCTGAGCCGAACGGATGTGAAGAGCTGGCAAGATGGCATTCAGATATTGTTGATTATGGCTGAAGGCGGGCTGCCTCAGTTGGAATTGGATGAACATGGCTGGTATGGCGACATGGCACGTTTAGCGCAGACATTGGCCGGGCTGATTCATGCGGCAAAAACAACGGCGCGGCCACGGTTGGATGATGTTTGTAAAAATATTCATCACTATCTTGGCATTAAGCTGGAGCCGGAAACGCTGGATATTTTGCAGATTCAGCCGGATGCTGCGGATGAAAATACTGAGATGGAGTGGTTTTCACCGCCGCCTGAATTGGAGCATATTTTGCGCTGCTGGCTTCAGGGGCAGCTGGTGATGATGGGCTTTCCCTATAGCGGGTTTGGTGAAAATGCGCGCCAACGTGCGCAGCTTTTGGCAGTGCGTTTTGCCACGGTGAAATTAGCCCTGATGGCGGTGATGCGTGAGCAAGGTCAATTAACGGATGAGGTGGCCGTGGCGGTGATTCAGCCGCTGGCGCGTTTTACGGATCATCTGGCGGAGCCTGAACTTTCTGTGGCATTGTATCAGCAGGCTGGCTGGCATAAGGTATCACGATTGCGAAGTTTAATAGGAGATAATGTATTATGAAGTTGTGTGAGATGATGGTGGCTGTTGCGGTGGCTTTTGTGCTGGCAGGTTGCCAGATGGCCGGTGGTGTGCAGAAAATTTCCAGCCTGACATTGCCCAAGCCGAAGGCTATTGAGGGGAAAATCACCCGTTTTTATTCTGAAGGCTTTATTCTTCGTGATGCCTCCGGCGCTATTTATGTGGAGCTGGAAGAGGCAAATCTTGGCATGTTACGGCTGGGAGAGAGGGTGAAAGTTTATGGCAATCTGGATGAAGATGCGATTCATGAATTTGAGGCTTACAAAGTGGTGAAGGCCGATGGCGGAAAAATTGAGATTATTCGCCCTAAGCTGGTGACCAGCGCGAATGACAATTATGAGCGTGATATTGAAAATCGCGATGACGGGCTGCCGGAAGCCGGACTTTAGTGGAGATTATCAGGGTGGATAAGGAGATGTTGTTAGAGCAGTTTGGTATTAAGAGCGTCGCAGATAAGGGTGCATTGGTTTCAGTAAGCCCGATTGACGGCAAGCCCATTGCCGCCGTGATGATGGATGATGCCAAGGCGGTTGAAAGCAAGATTGCATTGGCGGATCATGCTTTTGGGCATTGGCGGGATGTGCCCGCGCCAAGACGTGGTGAGCTGGTGCGAATTTTTGGTGCGATTCTGCGTGAGTATAAGGAGCCACTGGCGCAGTTGGTTACGTTGGAATGCGGCAAGATCATTGAAGAAGGGCGCGGTGAAGTGCAGGAGATGATTGATGTCTGCGACTTTGCCGTTGGGCTTTCGCGGCAGCTTTATGGGCTGACGATTGTATCGGAGCGGCCGGGGCATGTGATGCAGGAAAACTGGCTGCCACTTGGGGCGGTTGGGGTTATTTCCGCCTTTAATTTTCCGGTGGCCGTGTGGGCATGGAATGCGGCGCTGGCTTTTGTTTGTGGTGATCCGGTGGTGTGGAAGCCATCGGAAAAAACACCGCTGACGGCGCTGGCCTGTCAGCATTTATTTGAAAAGGCCTGTATGCAATTTGGCGATGTGCCCAAGGGGCTTTCTTCGGTTATCATTGGCGAGCGGGATGTGGGTGAAAAACTGACCAATGACATAAGGTTGAAGCTGATTTCCGCAACGGGTTCAACGCGCATGGGGCGTGAAGTGGCGCAGCTGGTGCAAGGCAGGTTTGGTAAAATCTTGCTGGAGCTTGGTGGCAATAATGCTGTGATTGTTACGGAATCGGCGGATTTGAACGTGGCCATTCCTTCCATTGTTTTTGGCGCGGTGGGAACCTGCGGCCAGCGCTGTACCAGTACGCGGCGGCTGTTTGTTCATGAGTCGCTGTATGATGGTGTATTAACCCGCCTGAAGGATGCTTACGGGCAGATTATTGCAAGTCGGATTGGCAACCCGCTGGATAAAGAAACCCTGGTGGGGCCTTTGATTGATGAGGCGGCAAAGAAGGCCATGCAAGCCGCATTGGTGGCCGCGAAAGCGCAGGGTGGCAAGGTGCATTTTGGTGAAATGGTGCAGGGCAATGATGGCGGTGCTTACGTGCAGCCGGCAATAGTTGAGATGGATGCACAGACGGAAGTGATGTGTCATGAAACGTTTGCGCCGATTCTTTATGTGATGAAGTATCGTGATTTGGCGGAGGTAATGACGCTGCATAATGCCGTGCCGCAAGGCTTATCGTCTGCTATTTTTACAACGGATATTCGTCAGGCGGAATTTTTCAAGCAGCGTTCGGATTGTGGCATTGCCAATGTGAATATTGGCACGAGCGGTGCAGAAATTGGCGGCGCATTTGGCGGCGAAAAAGAAACTGGCGGTGGCCGGGAATCCGGCAGTGACGCATGGAAGAATTATATGCGGCGGCAGACTTCAACAACCTATTATGGTAGTGATGTTCCCGCATTGGCGCAGGGCATTCGCTTTGATTAGAAGAGCCATGATGTTGGAAAGCTTGCGTTGATTATCATCTGTGGTACGCCATAGGGTATGGATAAAAAAACGACGATCAGCGAGCAGCAATTTTTAAATGAGAAAGAATCGGTGACGGCGCTGTTGCAGCGTTGCGATGTGTTTCAAGCGCGGTCTGCTGAAATTTTTGATCGTGCGGAGCAATATGTTGAAAAGATTCGCCGAACCCCTTCGGATAGCGGTGTGGAAGGCTTTATGCGGCAATATGGCCTTTCAAAGAAGGAGGGCATCGCCGTGCTTTGCATGGCGGAGGCTTTGTTGCGGATTCCGGATGCTGAGACGGCAGATGCGCTGATTGAGGATAAGCTGCAGGCGGCGGAATGGAAGGATTATTTTGGCAAGAGTAAATCCTTATTTATCAATGCCTCCACCTATGGGCTTGCTTTGGGAACAAGCATCACCAATTTGGATAAGGGAGAGGGTTTTAGCGGTATTTTAGGCAAGATGGTTAACCGGCTGGGTGAGCCGGTGCTGCGTGCGGCCATGCGCACGGCCATGCAGATGCTGGGCGGTCAGTTTGTGATGGGGCGCAGCATTCAAGAGGCGTTAAAGAAGGCACGACAGCTTGGCAAGAAAGGCTATGTTTTTTCCTATGACATGCTGGGTGAGGGTGCGCGTACCATGGCGCAGGCGGAGGGTTTTTATGATGCCTATCTGCAGGCGATCACAACGATTGGCGATGATGAAAGCCGTATGGAAGATGGCATTTCAATTAAGCTTTCAGCCATTTTTCCACGTTATGAATTGCTGAAGAAAGAGCGGGTGATGAATGAGCTGGTGCCAAAGCTCAAAGAGTTATTGCTGGTGGCAAAGCAGCGGAAGGTGGCGGTATCTCTGGATGCTGAGGAGGCTGAAAGGCTTGATATTCAGCTGATGGTGTTTGAGGCTTTGCTGAACGATCAGGATTTGCGGGATTATGCCGGGCTTGGCTTCGTGTTGCAGGCTTATCAGAAGCGCGCCATTTATGTACTTGAATGGCTTTTGGAGCAGTCGCAAAAGCGGCCATGCAAAATGCCGGTGAGGCTGGTGAAGGGCGCATATTGGGATTCGGAAATTAAAGTTGCGCAGGAAAAGGGCCTGGAAAATTATCCGGTCTTTACCCGTAAAAGCCATACGGACGTTTCCTATCTGGCTTGTGCGCGGATGTTGCTGGAAAACCCCGATGCATTTTACCCGCAATTTGCCACGCATAATGCGTTGACTGTGGCCTCCATTCTGGAAATTGCTGACCATGCCGACTTTGAATTTCAAAGGCTTTTTGGTATGGGTGAAGGATTTTACGAGCAGCTTTTGGAGGATCAGTCTCTATCCAAGCGGGTGCGGATTTATGCGCCGGTGGGCAGTTATGATGCGCTGCTGCCCTATTTAATTCGGCGCTTGCTGGAAAATGGCGCAAATTCGTCTTTTGTCAATCTGGTGGTGGATGAAAATGAGCCGATTGCCGTGCTGTTGAAAAGCCCGCTTGAAAAGGTTTACGAGCATCTGGCGTTTGCAGATTGGGATGCGCGGGATATGGTGCTTCCTGTTGAAATTTATGGTGATGAGCGCCCCAATTCCTACGGCGTAGATGTTGGCAATAGCTTTGATCTTGGTAAGCTTCTGCTGCAGCGGGATGCTGTGAATGTGCTTCGTTTGCCAAATATGCGGGAAGCTATGTCTGCGGAGCAGGTGACGCGCACAGTGAATATTGCGGGTGATGCCTTTAAACGATGGAATCATATTGATGTGAATATGCGGGCAGCTATGCTGGAAAGAGCCGCTGATTTGCTTATTGAAAGGCGTTCCGAAGCCATGTGGTTGCTGGCGGATGAGGCAGGAAAAACGCTGGAAGATGCCATTGCAGAAGTGCGGGAGGCAGAGGATTTCTTGCGATATTATGCCGCGCAGGCGCGTGCATTATTTGAACCTGCCTTAATGCCGGGGCCAACGGGCGAAGAGAATGTCCTGACCCATGAAGGGCGAGGCGTGGTTGTATGTATTAGCCCATGGAATTTTCCGCTGGCCATTTTTATCGGGCAGGTGGCGGCGGCCTTGGTTGCAGGAAATGCGGTGCTGGCAAAGCCGGCGGAGCAAACGCCGCGTATTGCCTGCTGGATGGCGGCCATTATGCATGAAGCCGGTGTTCCGGAGGAAGTATTGCAGCTGGTTATTGGGCGCGGGCGTGATGTTGGGCCTGTGTTAACAGGCAGCCCTCTTGTGAATGCCGTGGCGTTTACCGGCTCTACGGAAACGGCGCAGAATATTGCAAAATCGCTGGCGCAACGTGAAGGCGCGCTGGCGCGGTTAATAGCGGAAACAGGTGGCCAGAACTGCATGGTGGTAGATTCAACGGCTTTGTTGGAGCAGGCAACGGACGATATTATTCACTCGGCATTTGGCTCTGCCGGGCAGCGTTGTTCGGCGCTGCGCGTTTGTTATGTTCAGGAAGATATTGCTGATGAGCTGATTCGCATGCTTAAAGGGGCGATGGCAGAGCTGAAGGTGGGTGATCCGCACGATGCGGCGACCGATGTGGGGCCTGTTATTGATGCCAATGCAAAAGAAATATTGGAAGCGCATATTGCTAAGATGAAAAAACAGGCATTGCTGTGTGCAGAAACCCCGATAATTAAGGGGCTTGAGGGGCATTATGTTGCGCCGCATCTCTTCGAAATTAAAGCTATCTCAATGCTTGAGAGGGAGGTTTTTGGCCCAATCCTGCATGTCATTCGTTACCGGGCAGGCGCGGTTGAGGATGTGGTGCGGGAGATAAACCAAACCGGGTATGGTTTGACTTTTGGGCTGCATACGCGAATTGAGGAGCGCATTCATTGGTTTGCAAGGCATGTTCGTGCCGGAAATATTTATATCAATCGAAGCATGACTGGTGCGGTTGTGGGCACGCAGCCATTTGGCGGCATGGGGCTTTCCGGCACCGGGCCAAAAGCAGGCGGGCCGCATTATTTGCAGGCATTTGTGACGGAAAAGACCATAACAAATAATCTGACAGCCATTGGTGGGAATGTGCAATTGCTCAGTGGAGGGGCATAATCCTGCCTGCCTGTTTTTACTAAAAGAATAGGGGAAACAGGTGTAAACTGAAGCGATGGACACTGAACCGATAAAAAAAATAGTTGGGCGTGGAAATTACCTTGAGACGGAATCCGATAAGCAGCCATTTTTGACAGGCTGGCGTGGCGGGTGGCAGGGAAATAGCCCGTTGGTTTGCTTGCCGGAAAGCGTTGAAAAACTTCAGGAGTTGGTGCGTTATTGCCATGAGCATCACATTCCGATGGTGCCGCAAGGGGGCAATACCGGGTTGACGGGGGGAAGTGTTCCCGATTCTTCAGGTGAAGCATTGCTTATTTCTCTTAGTAGGCTGAATAAAATAAGAAATCTAAATCTAAATAACATGACAATTGAGGTTGAGGCCGGGGCTGTTTTGCAAGATGTGCAGGCGCTGGCGGCGGCGGAAAATTTGCTGTTCCCTGTGGCGATGGCCTCGGAAGGGAGCTGTCAGGTGGGGGGCATAATCAGCACCAATGCCGGGGGTATTGATGTGTTGCGTTATGGCACAACGCGGCAATTATGTTTGGGGCTGGAGGTGGTGTTGCCGGATGGTAAATTGCTGCCTATGCTCTCCGGCTTGCGTAAGGATAATACGGGCTATGACCTGAAACAGCTTTTTATTGGCGCAGAGGGAACGTTGGGGTTTGTGACGGCGGCAACATTCCGCCTGTTTCCTGCGATTAAGCAGCGCCAGACAATGCTATTGGCGATTCATTCAATTGCTGATGTGCTGGATGTATTTTCCATCATTCAGCGGCAATGCGGCGAACTTCTTTCTGCGTGTGAAGTGATGCACTCTAACGCATTGAATCTGGTTGAAAAACATCTTCCGGATATGCAAAGGCCATTTGCAGAGTGGCCGCAATGGGTGCTGCTTGTGGAGCTGGCAACTTCATGTGAGTTTATTGATTTGCGGATGGTGACGGAGCGGCTTGTGGCGCAGTGGCTGGAAGGCGGGCAGGTGCTGGATGGCGTGATGGCGGAAAGTGAAGCGCAGCGACGCACGCTTTGGGCATGGCGTGAAAACATCACCGAGTCTGCGCGGGCGGAGGGCGTAGGTGTGCATTGTGACATCTCTGTTCCGATTGATGCATTGCCGGAGTTTTTGCAGCTTTCACTTGAAAAGATTTCTGATGCGCATCCGGAAGCGTTGCCCTTTCCATTTGGACATTTCGGAGATGGGAATATTCATTTTAATTTTCTATTTTCTAAAGAGATTACAATAAGTAATTTGAGTGATGTAAGGCAATCTATTAATAATATAACAAATGATTTTCTGAATCATTTTGGTGGAAGCATCAGTGCCGAACATGGCATTGGCAGGGAGCGTGCAGAGATGCTGCCCAAAGTCAAAGCGCCGGAGGAATTGGCGCTGATGAATCAGCTAAAGCGGATGATTGACCCATTCAATCTGATGAATCCTGCTGTTATGCTTTTGCCGCAGAAGTGATATTTCCAGCGGTGACTTTTCGGGCAAAAACAACTAGAGAAGATGCATGGAAATTATTTTAGCCCAGCCGCGTGGATTTTGTGCCGGGGTGGATCGTGCCATTGATATTGTTCTCGAAGCATTGCGGCTTTACGGGGCGCCGGTTTATGTGCGTCATGAAATTGTGCATAACAAATATGTGGTGGAGGATTTAAAGCGGCGCGGCGCTGTTTTTGTTAAGGAGCTGGATGAAATTCCTGATGGAGCCATTACCATTTTTTCGGCGCATGGGGTTTCGGATGCGGTTGAGGATAGGGCGCGTTTGCGTGGGTTGCCGGTGATTGATGCCACCTGCCCGCTGGTGACCAAGGTGCATAATCAGGCGCGCCGGGATGAAAAGCAGGGCAGGGAAGTGGTGCTGATTGGCCATGCCGGCCATCCGGAGGTTGTTGGAACGTCCGGGCGCGTGAAAGAGGTGGTTTTGGTGGAAACGGCGGAAGATGTGGCGGCATTAAAGGTTAAAGATGCCGCCAAATTATCGTTTGTTACGCAGACAACGCTGAGTGTGAATGATACGAAACATATCATTGACGCGCTGCGTGAGCGCTTTCCGTTGATCGCAGGGCAGGGTACGAAGGATATCTGCTATGCAACGCAGAACCGTCAGGATGCGGTTGCGATGCTGGCGCAGGATGTGGATATTTTGCTGGTTGTTGGCGCAGGAAATAGCAGTAATTCAAACCGCTTGCGTGATTTGGGAGAAGAACATGGCGTCCCATCATATTTGATTGATGATGCATCTAAAATTCAGAATAGCTGGTTTGATGGTGTGAATAAAGTTGGATTAACGGCGGGCGCATCTGCGCCTGAGGTGCTGGTGAATGGTGTGATTGAAAAACTGAAAGCGCTGTTTGATGCTGAGGTTATTTTGCAGGATGGTATTCCTGAGAATGTGCATTTTCGTTTGCCGCCGGAGGTGCGAAAAAGGCCATTTACAGCCTTGCTGCAATCCGGTGCGTTGTAGCGATAATTCTCTGGGCGTTAAGCCTTACGACAGATTAATGTGGATGGTTTTGCCAATATCAACCGCGCCGGCCAGATAGATATGGTTATTTTCTTCTTCCCAGCGCAGCGCCAGATTGCCGCCGCGTGTTTGGATGGTAACGTGCCGATCGGTTAAATTGTGGCGAACGGCCGCCGCCAGCGCGGCACATGCGCCTGTGCCGCAAGCCAGGGTTTCGCCCGCGCCGCGTTCATAAACACGAAGTTTGATGGTTTGACGATCAAGTAGTTGTGCGGCACCAATATTTGCGCCCTCAGGGTAGAGAGGGTGGTGCACCAGTGCCTCTCCCAGATTGTCCTTCTGAAAATCAATCGCCTCCACATCGGAAACAAAAAAGACCATGTGAGGATTTCCCATGCTGATGGCGGTGGGCGAAGCAAGTGCCCCGGTTTTGATGGGAAGTGATGATGTGTCATATGGCTTGGCTAAGGGAATCTGTTGCCATTCAAACTGTGGCGATCCCATATCCACTTCTGCGCCCAATGCGTGGTGGCGGATGGTTAACGGGCTGTGGTTGGCTGTGGCATTGGTGTGGATGGTTGCTTCGCTTCTGCCGTGTTCATGCATCAGAAAAAGGCCAACGGCGCGTGTGGCATTGCCGCAGGCATCAACGGTGCTGCCATCTGCGTTGATGATGTGCATGAAGCAATCGGCATGCTGGGTGTTGGAAAGAATCAGGAATTGGTCACACCCCTTTGTTGCGGGGTTATCGGGCGCAGAAAGTTGACGAATTGCTGCTGCGGAATATTTTTTTTGCAGTAAATTAGTCACGTCCTGTGTGAACATTGCCCGTTCGTCTGCAACTAAAAAGCGATTGCCGGCCCCGGACATTGTGATGAGTGTATATTCCATAGTATAAGTTTAATTCAGAAAGGAAGTGGTGGCTAGTGGCGTTGATTAAATTATTTTTATACCTCTCAATGCTGTTTTTATTAGCAGGAGTTGGGTGGTTTTATGGCAAGCATTATGTGCCTATAGAATACCGAAAAATGGAGCCGGTGGTGATATTTGACGAGGTGGTTGAGGCCGCCCGGCATGAGGTGGCGCAGCGTCTTGGTCTGGATATTTATATTGTTAAGCCGGATAAGGTTTTTGTTTTCTCCGCCAAGGAATTTAAGCAATTGGTTAACCGCGCCTTGCAGAAAAAGCCGGCATTAATGATTTATGTGTATGATTTTAGCTGCATTTTATGTTCCTTGCATGTGGAGGAAGTTAATCAGCTGGCGTTGGAATATCAGGGCAATAAGCAGATAACCATTTTGCCGGTTGCGGTTCTGAATAACGCCAGTACGTTGGCAATTGAGCTGAGTAAACGTTTGGAGGAACTGCACTTTAAGCCATTAATGGTCAATGCAAGCAGCGAAGAGCTGGATGAAATGTTTGCAACGCTCCTGAGTGGCGATCGTAAAATTCCAATCATGACACTGGTTGGACGCGGTGGTTTTTCAAAGCAAATTTCTATTGCACGTGCGAAGCGTGAATCCATCATTAAGGAGATTGAGGAGTTCATCTAGTGCGTATGCGTTTTTTGATCGCTTTAGTGTTGCTGGCGCTGGGAGGAGCTTCCCTGTGGTATGTGTCGGCCGCGGAGGGCGGAAGTGATCAAACGCCGCAGCCATTATGGCCATTAATACCACTTGAGCTTAAAACGGATACGTCATCCTATGACTTGTCGGTGAAGCATGTTTTGTCAATGGATGACATGTCTAAAGGTTTGATGTTTATAGAGAAGATGCCAGAAAATCAGGGAATGCTGTTTGATTATCGCACTGCTTACCGTTATGGTGAAGTGCCGCAGCTTTGGATGAAAAATACACTGATTCCTTTGGATATGCTTTTTATTGCTGAGGATGGTAACATCAAACATATTATCCATTGGGCGGAGCCTGAGACGCTTACCGTGCGAAGTGCCGGGGTTGCAGTGCCATTTGTGTTGGAAATTAACGGCGGTGTTGCAGAAAAAAACGGGATTCATGTTGGTGATAAGGTGGTTGGCCTCCCTTCAAGCCGATGAATGCTTTAGCGTTGTAAATTATGTCAATCTATTTGCCAATTGCTGAATTGCCAGTGAATATCTTCCTGCTGCTTGGGCTGGGGGCGATGGGTGGTATTATGGCCGGGATGTTTGGCATTGGCGGTGGGTTTTTGCTAACACCATTGCTGATTTTTATTGGTGTGCCGCCGGCCGTTGCCGTGGCGAGCAGTACCAATCAAATTATTGCATCATCTTTTTCAGGCTTTTTGGCGCATTGGTATCGGAAGAATGTTGATTTGCGGATGGGAATGGTGCTGCTTGCCGGTGGTTTTTTTGGGACATGGCTGGGTGTTGAAATTTTTACGATGCTGCAGGAAATGGGGCAGATTGATCTGGCGATTTCTGTGATTTACGTGGTGTTTCTTGGGGCGGTTGGGTCGTTGATGATGGTGGAGAGCAGTCGAACGATCCTACGCCAGCGCAGAGGCCGGCCAACGGCCAAGCATGGTTTGAGGAGCATGCGGCGGCTACATTTGCCTTTTGTGATCTATTTTCCAAGATCCGATATTAAAATCAGCATTATCATGCCACTTGTGGTGGGCGTTGGTGCAGGAATATTGGTCTCATTGATGGGAATTGGCGGCGGGTTTATAATGATTCCCGCAATGATTTATCTGCTGGGGGTTCCAACTTCCGTGGTGGTGGGGACGTCGTTGTTTCAGATTATTTTTACAACGGCACTGGCAACGGTTTTGCATGCGGTTAATACGCAGACGGTGGATATTGTATTGGCGCTTCTGTTGATTATTGGTGGCGTGGTTGGAGCGCAACTTGGGACGTTATTTGGCTCGCGGTTGCCGGCAGAAAAACTGCGGATTATTCTGGCGTTTATTGTAATGGCGGTGACGGTAAAGCTGGCACTGGGGCTGTTGATAGAGCCGGAGAATTTGTACTCCATCTCCGTTGTTGAGGGCTGATATGGTGAAGCTCTCCCTTTGGCTGGCTGGTGCGCTTTTGCTAACGGTGCTTTCCGTTAATGCCCGCCCGCTGGATGCGGATCTGGCCGTCCATCAGGTGGATATTGACCATCGCTTTGCGGGACTGGATATTTTAATGTTCGGTGCGCGGAACGATGTTGGTCAGGTGGTGGTGACACTACGCGGGCAAGATAAGACATATATTGTGCGTAAGAAGGCGCGCATTGGGGGAATCTGGGTGAATCATGAGCAGGTGACCTTTTCCGGTGTGCCTAATTTTTACGCGCTTGCCACGCATGGCGAGTTAAAGAATGTAAATAATATGCAGCTTCTTCAGTCGGTTGGTGTTGGTCAGGAGAATTTAAATTTTGAGGTGGTGGATCATAGCGATGGTGTGGATCAGAAGGACTTTAGGGGTGCGCTGGTCAAAGAGCTGCAGGCAAAGCAACTCTATAGTTATGAGGTGCAACCCCTTTCATTCTGGGGAGAAACCTTATTCAGGACGGTTCTGGAGTTCCCTAAAACGGTGGAGCGCGGTAACTATACTGCGGAAGTTTTTCTGTTTAATGGCGGAGTGCTTAGCGGCATGCAATCTACGCCGATTGGGGTGCGAAAGGTTGGTTTTGAGGCCTTTTTGTATGATCTGGCGCATAAGAGCTCATGGGTTTATGGGGCGCTGGCTGTGTTTTTAGCTATTTTCTGTGGTTGGACAGCGAATCTTGCCTTGCGAAGATTGGCCTAAAGGTTTTAGGTATTGATATGGGGCGGAGAAAAAATACTATTCTGGTTTGTATGAATGATAAGGATCATTCACGGGTGGCGATGCATTTTGCCTGTGCCAAAGCAAAAGATTCAGGCGCGTCTGTGATGCTTGTTAGTGTCATTGATCCATTTGATTATAATACGTTCTTTTCAGTTGCGGATGTTATCAAGGGAGACCGTATTGCTATGGCGCGGCAGCTTCTTCGAGATGCGGCCCTGGATGCCAAGGATAATTATGGGCTTGAGGTTCAAACGGCAGTGAGAGAAGGGTTGCTGAAGGACGCTATTGTGCATCTGATTCAGGAGGATGAATCCATTAATCTGTTAATGCTTGGGGTCTCCTCGGATGGCTCTTCCAGCAAAAGTGGCTTGCTTCCACAGCTTGCAGACGCGATTGGAAATCACTTTGCCATTCCGCTGATGATTATTCCTGGAAACCTTAGTGACAAACAAATTGAGCTTCTTATCTGACGCTTTTGCCTGTCGTATAGGGGCTAATAATTACAAACGTTAAAATTTTAACTAAATAAACCGTTAATACGGCGTATTTGGTAAACGAAATATTAATTTTAACTTGATATGATCTTCGATATTAGGAGATTTATATATTATGTCTGACCTCATTCGTGGAACCAACGAAAATGATATCCTTTCCGTTGAAGGGGGGGAGGATACGAAGCTTGTAGGAAAGAATGGCGATGATTTGCTGACCGGTGGTGCCGGGCAGGATACCGTCAGTGGTGGTCTGGGCAATGATACGCTGGTGGCCGGCGATGGCGATGATGTGCTTTCCGGTGCGCAGGGAAATGATTTTTTAGATGGTGGCCTGGGCAATGATACGTTGCGTGGGCATGATGGCGATGATGTTCTGACAGATCTTTTCGGGAATAATCATTTGAATGGTGGCCGGGATAATGACACGTTAACTTCCGGTGAAGGTGATGACAGCCTTGCTGGCGGTAATGGCGATGATAGCCTTGTGGCCGGCGGCGGTGCCGATACATTAAATGGCGGTGAGGGCGCGGATACATTAATAGGTGGCGGCGGCGATGATCTGATTGTTGGCGGAAATCATAATGATGATGTCTTTGGCGGTGAAGGCGCGGATATTATCCGTGGTGGCAACGGGGATGATGTGTTGCGTGGTGAAGCCGGGGATGATGATGTGCGCGGCGGTGCCGGCGTTGATGTGATTAATGGCGGTGATGGTAATGACACTTTACATGGTGGCCGTGATGACGATTATGTTTACGGTGATGCCGGTAATGATTCCATCAACGGAAATGTTGGCGATTTTGATAAACTTCACGGTGGTGAAGGCGACGATACCATCACGGATAGTGATGGATTTTCTGAAATATGGGGCGGAACGGGCAACGATATTCTGAATTTGCGTATTGGCGAAAACTGGACAGGCGATGGCCTTGCAACGGATTATGCGGAAGGTTTCGTCAATGGTGGGATTAATTACAGTTTCATTAATGCCGGCGCGGGCGATGATTCATTGCGGTTGACGGCAAAGAACCGTGAAGATCTGACATTGATCAATATTTTCATGGAAGATGGGAATGACACACTGAATTTGGGTGGAAAATACCATACATTTGTTGCTGATCTTGGCGCAGGGGATGACGTGTTGGATGGCGGAAATTTCGCAGATTATGTTACCGGGGGAGAGGGTAACGACAACCTGAATGGTAAATCCGGGGATGATCTGTTGAATGGGGGCATTGGCGATGATACGCTTTATGGCCTTCAGGGTTCGGATACCCTGACTGGGGGAGAGGGTTCCGATACCTTCCTGATTCGTCGGATAAAAGCCGATACGGATACGGTCACGGATTTCGATGTTAATCTGGACGTAATCCAGCTTGAGCGATTTGGTGATAACTATACGGCTGAAAGAATTACGGTGTCTCAGATTGATGAAGATGCAGTTGCCAGCTTGGGTAATGGCCAGACATTAACCTTTGAAAATCTTGATGCCGGCACGCTGACAGCCGCACATTTTGGCCTGACAGGAGAACTTGGATTTGATGATTCCGTTGTTATTGGCGGCGGCGGTGATTCGCTTGGCGGTGCCTGGGTAAGCAGCGGCGTGACAGGTGCGGTTATTAATGGCAACAATCCGGTGATTGATAATGTAGCCATTACAGGCTCTAACCCTCTGTTTATGGATGTTGTTGATTTTAATATTGGCGGCGCGGATGAGGCCGTTGCCGTGTTTAATTATGGTACCTATCTTTATAATGGCGCGTGGAACAAGCTGACCGCTCAGGTGGCGGATAGGCTTGAAGTTGTTGATTTTGACAACAATGGATCAAATGAAATTATTGCTGATCTGGAAACGGGATTTTACCTTTATAGCAATGGCGCGTGGACAAAATTAACCTCGCAGGAAGCTTCCCTGTGGAAAACGGCGGAGCTGACCGGTGATGGTGCTCTGGATATTGTTGCGGCACTGGCAACCGGCACGTATCTCTATAATCAAACCGCCGGCACATGGAGCCAGTTGACCAGTCAGATTGCCTCTGCCATTGAGGTGGCCGATGTAACGGGGGATGGCGCCAATGATATTGCAACAACCTTTGCAACAGGCACCTATCTTTCAACGGGCGGCGTATGGACGCAGCTTTCCAACCAGATTGCCAGCCATATTCAGCTGATTGATATGACGGGTGACGGCCAAAAAGATGTGCTGGCTGCCTTTTCTTCCGGGATATATTCCTATAACACGAATGATGCGGCGTGGACGCAGCTTTCATTCCAGCCTGCAACATTATTTGAAGTTGCTGACTTTAACGGCGACGGTGGGCAGGATATTGTGATGGGCACGGCGACAGGAACATATATCTATAACAATGCCGCGGCTTCATGGACCCAGATTTCTCAACAATCACCGGAGGGTATGGTGGTTGATATGGTGGACGGTAAAATGACGGCTGTGCTGGATTTCGGCGCACTTGGTGTCTATACCTATGACAACATTGATGGCCTGAAGCAGATTTCACTGGCAAATGCCACGATGATGGACGTGCTGGATGCTAATGGCGATGGTGATGGCGATGTTGCCGCCACGTTCAGCTATGGAACCTATTATCATGATGATGGCGGGTGGAACTTTGTGAGTTCCAAGAGCGTTGAGGCATTTAGTTCCGGCGATTTAGACGGCGATGGCGTAGATAATCTGATTGGCGATTATGGCAGTATTGGCAGTTATTACCTGCTGGCGCGTGATGGCCATGATGTGGTGAATGGCTCTGCCGGAGATGATACGATTAACGGTCTGGGCGGCAATGATACGCTGACCGGTGGTGATGGCCATGATATTTTCGCCTTTGCTGCCGCGGGTGGTAATGATGTGGTGATGGACTTTATGCAGGGGCAGGATAAAATCAGCATTTCCGGCGTCGCGCAAATTGCAACCGCAGCCGATGCATTGGCTGCCGTCACATATAGTGCCGGCAATGCAATTGTAGATCTGGGGGATGATGGCTCTATTACCTTGCAGGGTATTGGCTCCGGGCTTATTGAATCTGATTTTATGCTATAAAAAACCTGATGAATTACAGGTGGATAGAGGGGGTGCTTCTGCGCCCCCTTTTTTTTGTAATAAACCCGTTGACAGGGAAGAGGCTGGGCAGTATAACCCCGCTCCTGTGGTGATCACCAAGGCAACTCGCCGAAAGTGATTACCTGTTATTTTGACATCGTGAATATGCACTGGAATTTATTGCATTATCAGCATCATGCATCCTTTAAACGCATGGTGAGCAATAAATTCAAAATAAATTAAAGCAAACTGAGTAGATGCATGCTTACAGGCTTAGTTCTGTATATGGCATATGACTGTCGCAAGACAGTTTAGTACTCTCAGTGATCGTTATAAACAAGAAAAGGGCGTTTGGTGAATGCCTTGGCTTTGAGAGGCGATGAAGGACGTGGCAGGCTGCGATAAGCCGCGGGGAGTGGTCAACACACTTTGATCCGCGGATTTCCGAATGGGGAAACCCGGCGCTTTATGCGTCATTCTTATCTGAATACATAGGATGAGAAAGCAAACCCGGTGAACTGAAATATCTTAGTAGCCGGAGGAAAGGACATCAATAGAGACTCCGCTAGTAGTGACGAGCGAACGCGGAACAGGCCAGTGGTTAGTGCGTAAGAACCGGAAGCTGTTGGGAAACAGCGCCATAGTGGGTGATAGCCCCGTACGGGTAGAAAGCGCATTAATCCTTGAGTAGGGCGGGACACGTGAAACCCTGTCTGAACGTGGGAGGGTCACCTTCCAAGCCTAAGTACTCCTCAAAGACCGATAGTGAACTAGTACCGTGAGGGAAAGGTGAAAAGTACCCCGATAAGGGGAGTGAAATAGTACCTGAAACCGAACGCCTACAAGCAGTTGGAGGATCTTTACGATCTGACAGCGTACCTTTTGTATAATGGGCCACCGACTTAGTTTATTTAGCAAGCTTAAGCCGTTAGGTGTAGGCGTAGCGAAAGCGAGTGTTAATAGCGCGACTTAGTTAAATGAATTAGACCCGAAACCGGGTGATCTAGGTATGGGCAGGTTGAAGGTGAGGTAACACTCACTGAAGGACCGAACCCACTAATGTTGAAAAATTAGGGGATGACCTGTGCCTAGGGGTGAAAGGCCAATCAAACTCGGAGATAGCTGGTTCTCCGCGAAAACTATTTAGGTAGTGCGTCATGTGAATACCTGCGGGGGTAGAGCACTGGAACGGCTAGGGGGGCCTACCGCCTTACCAAACCGTACCAAACTCCGAATACCGTAGAGTAATGCGTGGCAGACAGACTGCGGGTGATAACGCCCGTGGTCGCGAGGGAAACAACCCAGACCGCCGATTAAGGTCCCAAAGTTGTAGTTAAGTTTAAAAGCAGGTGGGAACACCAAGACAGCCAGGAGGTTGGCTTAGAAGCAGCCATCCTTTAAAGAAAGCGTAATAGCTCACTGGTCTAATTAAGTGTTCCTGCGGCGAAGATGTACCGGGGATTAAACTACACACCGAAATCGCGGACGCAGCAATGCGTGGTAGCGGAGCGTTCCGTAAGCTGATGAAGCAGCCCTGCGAGGGGTTGTGGAGGTATCGGAAGTGAGAATGGTGGCATGAGTAACGATCAGGAGTGTGAGAAACACTCCCGCCGAAAATCCAAGGGTTCCTGCGTAAAGCTAATCTGCGCAGGGTTAGCCGGCTCCTAAGGCGAGGCCGAAAGGCGTAGTCGATGGGAATCACGTTAATATTCGTGAGCTCGTGGGTGGTGACGCATGGCGTAAATTGTTCTTCCTTAATGGATTGGAAGGGCTGTGAAGCTGTGCCAGGAAATAGCCCCCACATTATGAACCGTACCCTAAACCGACACAGGTGGATAGGTCGAGTAGACCAAGGTGTTTGAGAAAACGATGCTGAAGGAACTAGGCAAATTACACCCGTAACTTCGGAAGAAGGGTGACCTCCCTTAAGGCAACTTTTGGGGGGTGGCACAGACCAGGGGGTGGCGACTGTTTACTAAAAACACAGGGCTATGCTAAGTTGATAAGACGACGTATATGGCCTGACGCCTGCCCGGTGCCGGAAGGTTAAGTGAGGGGGTGAGAGCTCCTGATCGAAGCCCCGGTGAACGGCGGCCGTAACTATGACGGTCCTAAGGTAGCGAAATTCCTTGTCGGGTAAGTTCCGACCTGCACGAATGGCGTAACGATCTCCCCACTGTCTCCAGCGTCGACTCAGTGAAATTGAACTCTCTGTTAAGATGCAGAGTAGTTGCGGTTAGACGGAAAGACCCCGTGCACCTTTACTATAGCTTTACACTGATACTGGCATCATGCTGTGCAGGATAGGTGGGAGACTTTGAAGCCAAGGCGTTAGCCTTGGTGGAGTCATCCTTGAGATACCACCCTGTATGTTGCTCGTGTCTAACCATGACCCATGAACCTGGGTTTGGGACCGTGTATGGTGGGTAGTTTGACTGGGGCGGTCGCCTCCCAAAGAGTAACGGAGGCGTGCGAAGGTTGGCTCAGAACGGTCGGAAATCGTTCTCTAGAGTATAATGGCATAAGCCAGCCTGACTGCGAGACTGACAGGTCGAGCAGAGACGAAAGTCGGTCATAGTGATCCGGTGGTTCCATGTGATGGGGCCATCGCTCAACGGATAAAAGGTACGCCGGGGATAACAGGCTGATAGCGCCCAAGAGCTCATATCGACGGCGCTGTTTGGCACCTCGATGTCGGCTCATCTCATCCTGGGGCTGGAGCAGGTCCCAAGGGTATGGCTGTTCGCCATTTAAAGAG
>JAUIEX010000031.1 GCA_030429725.1 Alphaproteobacteria bacterium | reverse complement strand
CAAAATCAGGCCTTTATTTTGGGTGAAGAATTTATTGGAGATAGCCCTGTTTGCCTGATTTTGGGTGATAATGTTTTTCATGGTCGCGGGCTGGGTGAATCATTATTGAATGCCTCAAAAACAGAGAAAGGCGGCTGCGTTTTTGCTTATCACGTTCATGACCCGGAGCGTTATGGTGTTGTGGCGTTTGATAGCCAGAAGCGCGCAGTTTCAATTGAAGAAAAGCCACTTAAGCCTGCCTCGAACTGGGCGGTAACCGGCTTGTATTTTTATGATAATGACGTGGTTGAGATTGCTAAAAATCTTAAACCCTCTCCGCGTGGTGAGCTTGAAATTACGGATGTGAACAAGGTTTATCTGGAGAAAGGAATTCTATCGGTTGAAAAAATGGGACGTGGTGTGGCTTGGCTTGATACGGGCACGCCGGAATCGCTTTTGCAGGCCAGCGTTTTTGTGCACACAATGGAAGCCCGGCAAGGGCTAAAAATTGCCTGTATTGAAGAGGTGGCTTTTCTGCAAGGCTTTATAACTGAAGAGAAAATGTTACGGTTGGCAGACGGTTTTGGAAAAGTTGGGAAGAATAGCTATGGTGACTATTTGAGAATGGTTGCGCAAGATAATTCAGATAGATAAACTGTCTGAACTTAAGCAAAACAACAGGTAGTAGCGGTATGCAAGTGATTAAAACTCCACCAATTTTAGTAACTGGCCGCTCCGGCCAGCTTGGCCACCATGTAATTGAACAGCTTGGTGATAAATGCGCGCCCCTTACGCGGGATGAGGTGGATTTAACGGATCCGTCTTCCGTGCTTCCTTCGCTTGAGGGAAGAGAAGCGTTGGCGCTGATTAACACGGCGGCCTATACGGCAGTTGATAGCGCGGAAACAGATCAGGAAAGTGCCAATGCCGTCAATGGTGAATCCGTTGGAAAGCTTGCTGAATGGGCTTTTGCGCGTGGCATTCCGTTTATTCATTTTTCAACCGACTATGTGTTTGATGGCTCCGGCGATATGCCGTGGAAAGAGGATGATAAAACCGCCCCCTTATCCGTTTATGGAAAAAGTAAACGCCTTGGGGAGCTGGCAATTAAAGCAGCCGCGTCACGCTATCCTGATGCCAAGTGGATGGTGTTCAGAACCTCGTGGGTTTACGATGCGGAAGGGCAAAATTTCCTCAATACAATTCTGAATCTTGCAAAAGATAAAGAAGAATTATCAATTGTTAATGATCAAATGGGCGCGCCAACATATGCTCTGGATTTAGCGCTATTGACCATTATTGCCTTACGCAAGGCGATGGCGATGAAAGTTTTCCCAACCGGCGTGTATCACCTGACAAATGCCGGGGAGGCAAGTTGGTATGATTTTGCAGAAGCGTTTATTCAGCTTGAAAGGGATCATCAGAAATTAAGTGTGAAGCACTTGCATCCCGTTGCATCGGATGCTTTCCCACGGCCGGCGGAGCGACCTAAAAATTCGCGCCTTTGCCTTCAGAAATTTATTGATACATTTTTGGAGCATCCGCCGCATTGGCAGGATGCACTGAAGCGATGCATGGCGCAGCGCCAAAATTCTAAATCATCTCATATGTCCAAAACGGCATAGTAAGCATGAAGGTTGAAGAGACAGTCCTTCAAGGCGTTAAGCTTGTTTCGCTTGATGTTTATGGTGATGAACGCGGATTTTTTGTTGAGCGTTTTAATGCCGACCGTTTTAAAGAACATGACCTGCCGGCGAATTTTCTTCAGATTAACCACTCGCGCTCTGCGCCGGGTGTGATTCGTGGATTACATTTTCAGCCATCTCCGGCACAGGGAAAATTAGTGGGTGTGGTTCATGGGGCAATTTGGGATGTTGCTGTTGATGTGAGGCCGGATTCACCCACGAAAGGCATGTCATACGGGGTGGAACTGAGTGCGGAAAATGGAAAATTGCTCTGGGTTCCGCCGGGGTTTGCCCATGGATTTGCCGTTATAGGAGAGCATCCGGCGGATGTGATGTATTGCGTCACCGCAACGTATAATCCTAAAAGTGAACAAGGCATTCACTGGAATGACAAAGATTTGAAAGTTGCATGGCCATTTGCGAAGATGACCTTTCCTGAAGGTGAGCCCGTTATTTCGGAGCGTGATAATCAGCAGCCTTCTTATGCCTCTTATATGCAGAACCCTGCGGTGTGGAGTGATTAGAGTTGTCTCTAGCTAAGGTCACGGTGGTAATGGTCAGTTATTATACTGGCCCTATCCTAAAGCATTCGATTCAGTCTGTACTTGCGCAGGAAGTTGTTTCAGAGCTGGTGATTGTCAATAATGGAAATCCGGAGGACGTTACCGAAGAGCTTGATGATTTATCCGGAAGGGATGCGCGTGTCACTCATTTATCCGGGCAGGGAAATATTGGCTTTGCCAGGGCGTGTAATTTAGGCGCCTCGCGCAGCCATTCTGAATATCTTTTAATCCTGAATCCGGATTGTATTTTGCCCGATCAGGCGCTGGCAAAGGCTGTCGAAATTTTTGCAAATGATAGACAAGCCTGGCTTGCCGGTGCGCAAATGCTTTGCCCAAACGGTATGCCCCAGGGGGGAAGTAAAAGGCGGCATTTATCGCCGTCTATCGCGCTGAGTCATGCGTTGCGGATGCACCGTTTTATTAAATCCTTGCCGCATATTAATATGGAGGAAAAAGAAGGGGAGTTATCCAGCCATGTGCCTGCAATTTCAGGTGCATTCATGCTTATTAAAGCCGAGCGTTATCAGTGGCTTGGCGGATTAGATGAGGGCTATTTTCTGCATGTTGAAGATCTTGATTTATGCCGCTTGATTGAAAGAAAGGGGGGCAAGGTTCTTTATATGCCCGAGATAAAAGTGACGCATTATGCCAGTTCAAGCACTGTTAGCAGTCAGTTTGTTGAAGCGCATAAAACTCGTGGTTTTATTTATTATTTTCTGAAGCATTATTCCGATATTCCAAAGCCATATTTATGGCTTTTAAAACTGGGAATTTATCTCCGTCATCTTTTTAAAATACCAATCTACTGGTTTAGGAGTTTTTTGAAGAAAAATCAGAAATCTGCCGTGTATGAGAGGCGCAGAAACAAATGGTTTCATACCCCGGTTTTTGAAAATAAAATATTAGACGAAGCGCATCGGCGTAATCTTGATAACGCAGCGCCCATCCTTTTGACAGGGGCGATGGGGCAGGTTGGTTTAACGATTTTACGGCATCTGAAAGCATACGATGTTTCAACGTATGCAATGTTCCACGCGGTTATTCCTGATTTTTTTGCTCCAAATATCCACTGGATTCAGGGCGACATTAAAAAGCACTTCTTTTCAAGCTTGCCTGAAAAAGTGGAAACAGTGATTCATACACCGGCCATTTGGCATTTGCCGGCAATGCTACCCTTTTTAAGAGAGCGTGGCGTTAAGCAGATTGTTGCGTTTAGCTCTACCTCGATTGAAGGAAAATCAGAAACACGTAATAGCTATGAGAAAGAGCTGGTTAATAAATTTATGCAGGCAGAGAAAGAGCTAACAGATTTTTGCAATCTTCATGCCATTAAACTTGTGATTATGAGGCCAACGCTTATTTATGGCAGTGGGCTGGATAAAAACGTTACGAGCATTGTTAACCTTATCAAAAAAATAGGTTTTTTCCCTATTAGCATGCCGGGGCTTGGGATGCGCCAGCCGGTTCATATTGAAGATTTAGCGCATGCAACAATGATGGCCATAACCAGTGAATTTGGCATGTCATCAGTCTATAATTTGCCGGGAAAGACGATTCTGCCATATAAGGATATGGTCAATCGGCTTGCAAGCCTGATTGGCAAGCCAAGGCGGGCATTGCGAGTTCCTTTCCTGGCGGAATTAATGAACGCCGTCTCCGTCATAACCGGGCGGAATGAATTGAATGGAGAAATTGCCAATAGAATGAATAGGGATTTAATTTTTAATGCTAAAAAGGCGGAAGAAGAATTGGGCTATGATCCATTGCCATTTCTTCCGCGTGGCAGGGATGATCTTGGGCTATAAATATGAAAAATAAGAAAATATTAATTACAGGGGCGGCGGGATTTATTGGCTTCCACACTGCAAAAAAAGCGCTGGAGGATGGTCATACGGTTATTGGAATTGATAATTTGAATGATTATTATGATGTAAATCTTAAACATGCGCGATTATCGCAGCTTGAAGCACATGATAATTTTTTATTCCTGAATGAATGCTTGTCAAATAAGGATGCAATCAATCAATTTCTGTCTGAGCATCAGGATATTGATTATATCATTCATCTGGCCGCGCAGGCGGGGGTAAGATATTCACTTCAAAACCCGTTTGCCTATGTACAAAGTAATTTAGCAGGGCATGTTACGATGCTTGAAGTTGCCCGGCATCTGCCACATCTTGCCCGGATGGTTTATGCAAGCTCCAGTTCAGTTTATGGTGGAAATACTAAGATTCCATTTGCTGAATCCGACCCAACGGATAACCCGGTTTCACTTTATGCGGCGACAAAAAAATCGAATGAACTTTTAAGTCAAAGCTACCATAATCTTTATGATATCCCATTGACCGGACTGCGTTTCTTTACGGTTTATGGCCCATGGGGAAGGCCGGATATGGCCTATTTTTCATTTACAAAAAAGATTCTGGCGGATGAGGAAATCCAAATTTTTAATTATGGTGATGTTGAGCGGGACTTCACCTATATCGACGATATTGTGGATGGCATTCTTGCCGCCGCTTTCGCAGAGCTGGGTAAGAAGCCGGAACATAAAGTCTATAATCTAGGCAATAATCAGCCCGTGAAAGTGCCTTATTTTGTTGAATTAATTGAGAAATCTTTGGGAAAAACGGCAAGAAAAGAGTTGCTGCCAATGCAACCGGGTGACGTTCATATCACCTATGCTGATATTGATAAGGCGATAAAAGAGCTTAATTATCAGCCCTCAACCACAATAGAGGAAGGAATTTCCAAATTTGTTCAATGGTATCAAAGTTATTATCAGTAAATTGATTATTCTTTTTCAGGGCCATTACGAAATGGACTGATTCTATCCCAAAGGCCACGCTCATCAATGGGTATGTTGCCTGATTCTTTTAACATTTCTCGCGCTTCGGTTTTGTCTGCAGGAACAAGCCCTTGCATCTCCGGCGGCAATTCACGCGTTGGAGCCCAATGGGCACGGGAGCCTGCTTTCATAGGAGGGCGAGGAGCCGCCTCTTCCTCGGGCACAAAGTCAGGGACAAAGCTAACCGGCGCAGATGGCTCGGCGGCCTCGCGGGCGGGCTTTGGTGGTGGAGGTTTCATGATGTGGGCGCGGACAGGCGCCACGGCACCCATGGGTTGCTGTGAATTAATCGGTGGCGCCGCTTGCATTGGTGGCGCAGAAAACTGATTTGAAGGCGGCAGCTGTTGCTGGACTTGTGGTGGTGGAATATTTTTTGGAACAGCGTTCGGATCCCGTAAGGCATCGCGCAGTGCACGAATTGATTGCTTTGCCGGTGCCGGTGTGGCGGCCATAATTGGAACTGGTAATGGAGTGGGCGTTGGTGCCGCCGCCGCAGTAGGACTGGTTGTTTTAGGTAAGTGGAATGCTGGAGATTGCGCCTGTGTAACCGGTGTTACTTCCATTTCAACGATGGTAAGTTTTGAGATAACATCCCGTACGCCATTGGTGCGTCGGGCGATCTCAACGGCGCGATCTGCAACAACTTCATTAGGAACATTGCCATACAGTGTTACGACGCCATTCTGGATTTGAGTATTAACGGAAAGAATACGCGTTAGCCCTCCGCCGAGATATTGTTGATTCAACGTTGCCGTTAAGCGTTCATCGGTTGTCTGCGCCTGTGCGCGTTCCTTTTCCCAGGAGGTGCGCGCCTGTAAAAGTTCCCGGTCACGCCGTTTTTGTTCGGCGGCTTCACTTTTAATTTTTGCTTTCTTTACTTCACGACTAGCAAGATAACCGCCGCCGCCACTGGCAAGGATAGGGAACAAAGAAAATCCACACCCGCTTAAAGATAGAATGAGACAGATAATAATGAGCTGGCGAGTCATATGGGTCTAGTTATTATTTTGCTCAAGATTATTGAGTGTTTTTAAAAACTGGTTATTTAAGACTGCGTTATTGCGACGAAAACTTTTATTATCCCGAGAAACTTTGCCTTGTTGCCGGGAAGAGTTTATTATTTGACTGATATGCTGCTCTAAAACATCCTGCGCCTGAAACAAAGCAAGCTTCAGCGGGGTGAGGAAGTTATAAGCCTCGTTGTTCTGGTACGATTTTAATCGCCAGGTTTTATTGATAACAAATAATGTGTCATCTCGCTCAAATTTATTAAACATCATTTGAATATCACCAAGAAAAATATACGTTTCTGATATAAAATTATGATGGCTTCCAGATGTGACGCCCCGGCTGATATTGTCCTTTAGTTGATTCAGCCATTTTTCAATATCATTTCGGGTGAGATTATCTGAAACATGCATGGTTTTAATATTGAGGGCGCGTATGTCCGGTTGCATCAAAACTCCATTCCAAAATCCCGTTTCAACGGTGACATTTTCTAGAATAATCGGAGAAGCGTCGTCATCAATCATAAGATCAATTGATGGAATCACAATATTTGAACTAAATGGATTAAACCAGGCAATGGAGGACTTTACATAATTATTTGAAAGATTTTCAAATGACTGGCTGATTATATGGCCAACATAAAATGAGTGTCCCAGCAGAAGAATCAAGATGATGATGATGGTTTTAAGCATGATTCGGCTTAGGCTCTTTAAACAAAATCAGTTGCATGGCAAATATCTCCTATCTTATGAACACAGCTTAGAGCGTCTGGCCGGTTTTTGCCCAATCCTGATCAAAGGCTGCCAGCCCTTTATCCGTCAGTGGGTGTTTGACAAGTTGGTGAATCACGGATGGTGGGATGGTTGATACATCCGCACCCATTTCGGCAGCAGTGATGACATGCATTGGATTGCGAATTGAGGCAACCAAAACTTCCGTCGTCAGGGAGGCATAATTTGCAAAAATCTGAACAATAGATTGAATAATTTCCATGCCGTCTATGCCAATATCATCCAGTCGACCAACAAATGGCGAGACATAAGTGGCGCCTGCTTTTGCCGCTAAAAGCGCCTGTGAGCTTGAAAAGCAGAGTGTAACATTGGTCTGAATCTTCTGGTTGTAAAAATAATGGCAGGCCTCAAGCCCATCCATGGTCAGGGGCAGTTTGATAACGATATTACTGGAGATATCTGCAAGGCGACTTCCTTGTGCAATCATGCCCTTGGAGTCATTCGCCGTGACTTCCGCGGATATGGGGTTTTTCGGTAATAAGGCTGAAATTTCTTTAATAACTTCAATGAAATCACGTCCGGATTTCATGATAAGGCTGGGGTTGGTGGTCACCCCGTCAATCAGCCCGGAATCCAGAAGTTTTTTAATCTCATCAACTTCTGCGGTATCAATAAAAAATTTCATTTGTAACTCCCTAAAATATACAGTTTAACTATATTTTTTTATGCTGCAACAAGAAGCAAAGATTGCCCTGCGCTTGGGATCACAAAGGATTGTAGAGACAAATGAAATATGCCGAAGTTCTTGTTGCAGGAAATTTTTCAGGCACGTTTACTTATGCAATACCAGGCGCCTTTGAAAACCATGTGACGCGCGGGTCATTTGTAAAAATTAACTTTAGAAACAAAATATTAATTGGAATTATTGATCGACTATACCCGAACTTAGATTCCAACACTGGCTTTGCGGTGAAAGAAATTATTTCAGTGGAAATAAATGCCTCTGTTTCCGGTGACTTTCTGGATTATGTAAAGAAGGCGGCGGCATATACCATGGCGCCCTTAGGAAAGTTTGTGGCCGCAATCCACCCGGAGCTGATTGAGGAGAAAACGTCAGAAACGCTAGTCTGCATGAATATCTTGTCAAAAGAGACATCTTCGCGTGAAGCGATAGCAAAGATTGTAAAAAAAAATAGCAATAAGATTACATTAAAAGAGCTACAAAAAACGGCAGGGGTTTCATCTTCGCTGCTTCGGACAATGCTTAAGGACGGCGACATTGCATTATTTTGCTCCACGGAGCGTAAAGTTCAGAATGGAGAGCAGCAGCTTAATTTCTCGGCTAATTTAAGTGCAGATCAAGCTGATGTTAGTAGTAAAATTATTGCGAGCCAAAAAGTTTGCCTGCTTCAGGGCGCAACAGGCTCCGGTAAAACAGAAACATATGCACATATTCTTTATAAACACATTAAGAGCTCAGGGCAAGGGCTTGTTCTTGTTCCTGAAATTGCTCTTACAACCCAGCTTATTCGGCGAATTGCACTTCTTTTGGGGGCAGAGGTCACGGTGTGGCATTCAAGCCTGGGTTTGAAGCAAAGAATAAAAAATTACACAGCAATTGTAAGCGGAAATGCCAAAATTATTCTCGGTACGCGGTCTGCCATCTGCATTCCTTTCCATAATCTTAAAGTTGTTATTGTGGATGAGGAGCATGATAAAAACTACAAACAGGAGGATCGCTTTTATTACCATGCAAGGGATATGGCGGTGCTGCGGGCGCAGTATCAGTCAATCAAAACGGTTTTGGTTTCCGCTACGCCTTCTCTTGAGACATTATGGAATGTTAACTGCGGCAAGTATGACAAGTTTGAATTACGTGAGCGCTTTGCGGGCGCATCCTTGCCAAATATTCACATGATAGATATGAGAAAAGAAACGCCCAGGGATGACTATTTTTTGTCGGATAAGCTGGCTGCGGCTATTAGCAAAAATTTATCGAGAGGCCTCCAATCGCTGCTTTACATCAATAGAAGGGGCTTTGCTCCGCTGGTGTTATGTAAACAATGCGGCTATAAGTTTGAGAGTCCGAATGCGAGTAGCTGGATGACAAAACATCGTCATCGTGCCACGGGAAAAGCGCTTTTGGTCTGCCACCATAGTGGGTATACAATGCCCATGCCGGAGAGCTGCCCAAGCTGCATGGCGCGTGATAGCTTTAAGTCCTGCGGTCTTGGGAGCGAGCGTATTTTTGATGAACTGGCACTGCTTTTTCCTGATGCAGGAATTATGGAATATAGTAGCGATACGGTGCGCACAGCCGGGCAGGTGGAAAAGGCGCTGCAGCATATTGTTGCAAATGACATCGATATTATTGTTGGCACGCAAATGATTGCCAAAGGTTATCATTTTCCGCACCTGACGCTTGTGGGTATTGTTGATGGCGATGCCGGGCTGGACGGTAATGATTTTCGGGCATCGGAACATGCCCTGCAAATGTTGCTGCAAGTTAGTGGGCGTGCAGGGCGTGAAAATATTCAGGGCGATGTGTATGTCCAGACGTTTGATACTGAAAGGAAGGTTTTTTCCTATTTAAAGCAGCAGGATTACCAAAAATTTATTGAGTGGGAGCTGAAAAACAGAGAGATGCTTAAGCTTCCGCCATTCGGCAGGTCAGCTTCTATCATTTTAGAGTCCCGCCATGAACTGAAATTACAAAATTTTTCAAATCAAATGCGTAATCATTTGCCGCCATCATCGGCCATCAATGTGCTTGGCCCCGCGCCGGCAAGTATTTTTAAACTTAATCATATGTATAGAATGCGCTTCTTTCTTTATGCGGCACGGGCTGTTAACCGGCAAAAATATATAAGAAACTGGATTGATAATATCAAATTACCATCTGATATTAAACTAAGTATTGATATGGATCCAATTTCTTTTTTTTAGTCGTGATAAAAAGAATAAATCTGATGATTAAAATCATTCTTCTCTAAATTCTGTTCCAGAACGGCGCCAAATTCAAAAATAATTTTACCGGGTTTTTTAAAGAACGAGTCTCTTGGCCAGAGCTTGCCGCTATTTAATTTCATTGGAATAACAAATGGTTGATGCTCATTATAGATGGCATAAAGCCCATTGCGCAATTTCATCTTCTTGCCAGCGGGCACGCGTGTTCCTTCCGGGAACAAAACGAGCTGTTTATTCGTATTTTTAAGAATCTTTCCAGAGTCGCGGATGAGTTTACGAATAGCGCGATTGCCCGCCGCGCGTTTTAAACTAATGCAGCCCATTCGTATTGGGTAGAGCCCCATAAAAGGTATCCATATAACTTCACGCTTAAGGGCAAAAACCGGCTTTGGCAGCACGGCAAAAAACACCACAGTTTCGAAAGCGCTTTGGTGCTGTGACGCGACAATCAGCCCTTTCTTTTTTGAATTTTCTGCCAAATTCAGGGCATGTTTAAGATTATCGCCACCCACTATCTGAAGCCGAATATTGAGAATGAGGCGCGCACCGAATAGAACACCTTTTGACCATATTCTGGCCGCATAAAAAACCGGGCCATCACATGGGATTAGAAAGGTTGGAAGGAAGGCGACAACGGCAAAACTATTCCATAAAAAATAATAAAAAATAAAAATAATGTTGCGTATTCTTAGCATTGTTTGGTTGCCTGCTTTTTTAATCGAGACAATTATGATAGAGCTATTTAAGGAAGTGTCTATGGTTATTATTTGTCCGGAATGTGAAACGAAATATAACATTAATTACGCCCTTCTTCCTAAAGAGGGGAAGCGGGTAAAATGCGCTAAATGTAAGCATACATGGTTGCAAAAACCTCTATCGGCAGATGATGTTATTAAGAAACTGGATAATATTGATAAGAAAACAAAGAAATCACGGGAATTGGAGGTTAATGAAGCGGTGGAGCCGCCGGAAGCGCTGCCAACAAAAGAAAGGAAGATAGCCAACAAATCTCTGCCTTTATTTGTTTACCCTGTGTTTGGAGTTGCCGCCAGTTTAGCGGCATTGTTCTTTTTTCTCTCTGCGCCGCACTCCATTCCGGGCCTTGGAAAGTTCCATGATGTGATCGGTATGACTAATTATCGTGGGCTTGGTTTTATTGATTTTTCAGTCAAAAAGGAAATGCATGGTAAGCGGATTCAATTTGATATGAAGGGAGACATTGTTAATAGTTCAGATCGTATTCGCTACATCCCTAAGATTCGAATTATTGCCCTGAGTAAAGGTGGGCACATAATGGGGGAAATTTACTATAAGCCGCCAAAGGTTATCTTGATGCCAAAAGAGTCCGTTGAGGTATCGCCACAAATCACAGGTGTATCAGGAAATGCGGAGAAGTTGATTATTGATATGGGAAATAAATGGGAACTTGCCTTTAGAAGCAAGAGTGAAGAGGAATAATGCTTTAAAGAAGCTGTTTTTTATCAATTTTTCCAATCATAGTTTTTGGCAGGCTGTTCCTGATCTCAAGATGTCTTGGCTGTTCATGCTTACCCAGCTTTGTGCTTAGCATACTGAAAATCTCTTCTTTTTTTAATTGGCTGCTCTCATTGAGAACAATAAATGCCTTGGGCACTTGCCCTAAATAATCGTCATCTATGCCAATAACGGCCGCGTCGGTAATATCTTCAATCTGATAGAGCGCCTCTTCGATGGTGCGGGGATAGATATTAAAACCACCGCTAATAATAAGCTCTTTTAGCCGGTCAACAATGCGGATGTAACCCGAGTCTTCAAGAATGGCCACATCACCCGTTCGCATGAAGCGTTTGCCATCAACATCAAAAAAGATTTGCTTATTTTCCTCCGCATTATTGTAATATCCCTGCATTATCTGGGGGCCGGAGACGCATAAATTTCCACGCTCACCCTGCTCAACTTCTTTTTCTGGGTTTTCAAGGTCTTCAATAAAGATATCCGTTTGAGGGAAGGGTAAACCAATGGATCCCGCAAGGTTCTTCCCGCTAATTGGGTTGGCGGCAATCACAGGGCTTGCTTCAGTAAGGCCATAGCCCTCGATAAGAGTGCAGTGAGTTTTGGACTCAAACTGCTGTTTAACCGCTTCAGGCAGGGGCGCACCTCCGGAAATACAAGCTTTAAGGCTGTTAAATAAATGGCTGTTTTTTGGAATATGCCGGGCGATAGCATTAAACATCGTTGGGACGCCGGGCATAATGGTGGGGCGGGTTTTTTTTATCAGGTGTAACACTTGCTTCAGGTTAAATTTAGGAACCAGAACCAAGGTTGAGCCTCTCAGAATTCCATAATTCATGCAGGTTGTCATGGCAAAAACATGAAAGAAGGGAAGGGCACAAAGTGTGATGCCCTGACCGGGTGGGTCAATGTTACACCACAGGCTGCATTGCTCTGCGTTTAAATAAATATTTGCATGTGAGAGCATGGCGCCCTTGGGCGTTCCGGTTGTGCCGCCGGTATATTGAATGACGGCGGTATCAGCGGTGCTAACTTCCGGAAAATTTCCTGCGCTCCCACGGTTTTCGGTTAGGGAGCTAAAGCGATATATGCCAGGCTTATCAGGAATGCGGGTTTGCTCTTTGCCTTTAAATATAGAAAAAGCGAGGGCTTTGAGCGGGGGCAATGCTGCGGGCAAGGTGTCGATAATAATATGCTCAAGCTCTTTGCCCAAATAAGGCATCACCTTAGGAAGTAATAATGTTAAGTTTAGGGTAATAATACTGGTGGTATTTGAATCCTGAATTTGAAAGCCAATTTCATCGGCGCTATAGAGTGGGCTATAATTTACGACGGTGGCGCCTGTTTTTAAGATAGCGTAATAGCTAACAATAAATTGTGGGCAGTTGGGCATCAGAATGCCAACATGGCTTCCCTTGCCAATCCCCATTTCCATCAGGCTTGTGGCTAAGGTGCCCACCTGGCGGTCTAATTCCGCATAGGTGACATATGTGCCAAGGAAATTAATGGCCCGATGTTCAGGGAATTTTGCGGCAGTTTGAGAGAGCATCTCATGCGCCGGTTTAGGCTCCGGAAGATAATCCCATTGAATTGCCTCCGGGTAGTTCTTTAACCATGGTTTAGCATCCGCGCGCATTGTGGTTATGGAATAAGCTGTGCTGGGCCAAGTGGCAATTGTTGGTTTATTGGTGGCCTAAGATTAGTTTGCGTGATGGCTTCAGCAGGCGGAAGGCTCATTGGCGTGGCGGCGGCGCCCGTCAATGACCCCGGCTGGGGAATGGGCGGGAGGTTAAGAGCATAGTTCTTTTCCGGGAGATCCTGAACATTGTGAGAAGAAAATGCAACCGGTTCATACATTGTGATGAGTTTGACAGCAATTTGTGATGAAGGCGGGGGGCTCAGCCTGTTAGTTTGTGGCTGAAGTTCCGGCAATCGCCGCTCTCCCTTAACGGGTAGTTCCTTTTCGGACGGAATGCCAAGCTCCCTCTTTATTTGTTTGTGCCCCTGAGAAGAGCACGCCGATAGTGCCGCCAAGCTTAAGCATAACAGCATTGCGGAAGTAAAATAAGAGTGGCTGCGCATAGTTAGATCACCAGTTTAATTGTCGCATTAAATCATCAATTGGAGTGTGCCCTATTTCTTTTTGTTGTTCAATAAGCCATGGCGCCTGTTCTTCTATAGGCTTTAAATTACCTTGAGGAGCGTGGCTTGGCGTTGCCGGTTTGTGGGCGGAATGAATTGGAGGGGCTGCCGGTGACATTGGTGGCATGTTATCCGGAAAAATTTCCTCCGTTGGTTTATATGGAACGATTGGCCGCCCTTCATTATCAAATTGCAGGGGGCTGGTTGCAAAAGTTGGTGCATTTTCAGGCATAATATAGGCATTTTGAGGGGGCTGTTGGTAATATTGTGGCGCATTGGGCGCGGCAATATTAGAGGGGCGCGGTGCATATGCTGAAGGCGGCATTGCGGGCTGCGGGGGAAGATAGGCCTGTGGAGGAGGCGTTTGTGGCGGGTATTGTGGTGTTACTTCCTGTGGGGGAGGGGTATTTTTTTTGCTGCCAAAGCAAAAAAGCTGGCCTTCGCAGCGCTCAACACCGGAGTAAACTGGCATTTTAGCGCCTGTTTCTTCGCCCCATTCCCAGTAAGATGTGGCCGCTCTTTTGATTGTTCCACAGGCGGATAGTTGGAACATAAGTATGGTTGCGAGGGCTGATGATACTATAAAATATCGGGAGGATTTCTTGCTATGTTTCATGAGTCTAACTATAACATAAAATTATTAATAATTCATTGAGAGACTCATGGTAAAAAAACTAAATGAAGCGCCGATGGATGCTGTTGATACCATGCATTTGGCTCAGCTTTCCAATAATTTAGCAAAAGTTATGCTTTTAGCTCAGCAACTTGCGCAGAAAATCAATGAAAAGCAAGAGTCAGCCAATGTGCAGGATAATAGATTGCTTCAGGATGCGATGCATTCTTTTTTAGATTTTTATGTGCAGGCAATGCATAACCCTGCAGCACTCATCAGCTCGCAGCTAAAATATTATGGAAAGCTGGCGGGCGTCTGGGTGGGCGCGTTCAATGCGATGCTATCAGGAGAAATTCCATCGGGGGCGGAGCCGCATAGAGATCGCCGGTTTAAAGATGAGGCCTGGTCGAATCAAGCCTATTTTTATTATCTTAAGGAGGCTTATTTCATTACAAATCAGTGGCTTGATGACTTACTTGAGAGTTATGGCAGCCATTTTAATTCTCATGAAATCAGAAAGATACGTTTTTTTGTTCGTCAAGTGATGGAGGCATTATCTCCAAGTAATTTTATCGCGACAAACCCTGAAATTCTAAGGGAAATTGTTGAAACGGATGCGCAAAATTTAGTGGATGGATTAACAAATTTACTTGCTGATCTCACGGAAAGCCATGCGATTCTTAATATTCCAATGAGTAATAAGGCAGGATTTGAGGTTGGAAAAAATATCGCAGCCACCAAAGGAAGTGTCGTCTTTAGGAATGACTTAGTTGAAATCATAGAATATGCGCCCACAACGGAAACGGTCTTTGCAGAGCCGGTTTTTATTATTTCACCATGGATTAACAAATATTATATTCTTGATCTTCAGCGGCATAACTCTTTTGTTGGCTGGCTTGTTGATCAGGGGCATCGGGTCTATATTACGTCATGGGTGAACCCGGATAGCGCTTTAAATAATAAAAAATTTGAAGATTATTTAGTGGAGGGCATTGTGCAGCCGCTTGAGGCAATCCATCGCGCCCATCAACAGCCAGTAAACATTATTGCCTATTGCATTGCCGGGACTTTAATGAGTGCTGCTGAATCATATTTCAAATATCATCATATAAAACATTATATTAAATCAATTACCTATTTAACTACATTAGTTGATTTTAGTAATGCCGGTGAGATTGGAATTTTCGTTAATGAACAATTAGTTGAGAATTTAAAAGAAAGGGTTGCGCTGAATAAGCCTTTTTCTGGCGATGAAATGTCATTTATCTTCAGAAGTTTACGCTCTTCGGACTTAATATGGTCATTTTACGTTCATAATTATTTACTGGGTAAAGCGCCGGCATCATTTGATCTTCTTTTTTGGAATCAGGATTCAACATCAATGCCGGCGGCGATGCATTATTTTTACCTTAAAGAGATGTATCTTAATAATGCATTATGTAAACCTAATGCAATTGAGCTTTGTGAGGTTCCAATTGATATTCGTCAGAATGATATTCCCTGTTACATTCTATCTGCCAGAGAGGATCATATTGCCCCGTGGAAATCGACCTACCGGGCAACGCAGTTTTACCGTGGTGATGTGCGCTTTGTTCTGAGCGCCTCTGGCCATGTTGCGGGGGTGGTGAATCCTCCAAGTTCAAATAAATATGGCCATTGGCTTATTTCGGATAAAACATCCAATTACCCAAAAAATCCGGAGCAATGGCTAAAGGATGCAAGTTTTGAGAACTCGTCATGGTGGCTGGATTGGCACGCATGGTGTTCCGCTGGAAACAGTCAGAAAAAAGTTAAGTCCTGCTCAACAGTGAAGGGGTTAAATATTGTGCCTGAGCCTGCGCCCGGAAAATACGTTCTGATGAAGTGATTCACACAATATGGTGAATATCTTCCGCCGTTTCTGAGAAGTCACAGCGCCATAAACCTTCAAGATTGTAACGCTCTCTATCCTCCGGGTGGAAAATATGAACAATGACTTCCGGTGAATCAATAATAACCCAGCGTGAATCCTCTTTCCCCTCAACGCCCATAATATAAGCGCCGGATTCTTCCAGTGCCTTTTCAACATGATGCGCAAGTGCCGACACATGGGTTGTGCTGTTGCCGCTGGCAATAATCATTAAATCAGAAATATCAGATTTGTTATTCAGCGGAATGGAGATAATATCCTGTGCATTTTTAGCACTTAAAGTGGACAATGCGGCCTGTGCGTGGAGTGAAATCAAATCTTGAAGCGGCGTCTTCTTCAGCACGCCATGACCTTATTTATCTTAAAACGCATAAATATATTCATTAAGTTGATTATACCCTTTATGAAGTTTTCAGTCAATTAACCTAGTAACGGGGTAAATCATGTTTGAGTCATTGAGTGATAAAATAGCCAATGTTTTCGAAAAGCTCAGAAGTAAGGGCGTTATTACGGATGAAGATCTGGCGCTAACATTGCGTGAGATCAGGGTGGCACTGCTGGAGGCGGATGTGGCACTGCCGGTTGTTAAGAAATTTACCGCCGAAATTAAGGAAAAAGCACTTGGGGAGAAGGTGGTTGCCAGCGTCTCTCCGGCGCAAATGATCATTAAAATCGTTCAGGATGAGTTGGTTAACCTTCTGCGTGCGGAGGAGGGGGGGGCATTAAATTTAAATGTTCCGGCGCCGGCCGTGATCTTGCTGTGTGGTTTACAGGGAAGTGGCAAGACAACAAGTTGCAATAAGCTGGCTCTTTTACTGGGCAAAGAGGGTAAAAAAGTTTTGATGGCCTCGCTGGATGTCTATCGCCCCGCTGCAATGCAGCAATTAGCGCAATTAGGGAAACAATCTTCAATTGATACGCTTGAAATTATCGAGAAGCAGGCGCCGAAGGAAATCACAAAGCGCGCGCTAAGAGAAGGTAAGCTTGGCGGATATGATGTTATAATTTTAGATACGGCCGGGCGCGGGCATCTTGATGACGCGCTTATGGATGAGCTTGCGGAGGTGCAAAAAATTGCAACTCCGGTTGAAACATTGCTTGTTGCGGATAGTTTGACAGGGCAGGATGCCGTGAATGTGGCGCAGGGTTTTGCCAATGCCATTGGTATTTCCGGTGTAATTTTAACGCGGATTGATGGTGATGCCCGTGGTGGTGCGGCGCTTTCAATGAAAGAGCAGATTAACGTGCCTATTAAGTTTATTGGGGTTGGTGAAACACCTTCCGCATTTCAGCTGTTTGACCCAAAGCGTGCTGCGGAGCGTATTCTTGGCATGGGTGATGTGGTGGGGCTTGTTGAAAAAGCGGCTGAATTTGTTGATCAAAATGAGGCCGAAGCGCTTGCCAAAAAAGCTAAAAAAGGAAAAATTGATTTCAATGATCTTTTAAAGCAGCTTTCAATGGTGGAGAAAATGGGCGGCGCTTCCTCTTTAATGTCGATGATTCCCGGGGTTGGAAAGGTCAAAAAGCAAATTGAAGCCGCCGGGGGGATGGATAATAAGGCGATCGCTCGGCAGAAGGCAATTATTCAATCTATGACTCTGAGCGAACGTGCGAAGCCGGAGTTATTGAATGCTTCTCGAAAGCGCAGAATAGCGATGGGAGCGGGTGCCAGCATCCAGCAAGTTAATCAATTGATTAAGCAATTTAAACAAATGCAGACAATGATGAAAAAATTTGGCGGGATGAGCAAAAAGGGTTTGATGCAAAAAGCAAAAATGTTAGGCATCAATTAGGGTATTTCGACATATAATTTAGAGATTTTTTTCTATTCGCAATATAAGCTTTGACAGTCTTCCAAAGCTTGGTTTATAAAGCGCACATCCGCATGATGTGGGGCCATAGCTCAGCTGGGAGAGCGCCTGCTTTGCACGCAGGAGGTCGTCGGTTCGATCCCGTCTGGCTCCACCATAGCTTAAATTTTCTCCAGTGAATACAGCGCAATGCGGCGCAGGATCTGATGTTGGGCGGAGTTCGATTAATTGATTTTTTGACCAAAAATGATGAAACTTATTTCCAACATTAAATTAAGCTATTGTAAATAATAACTATTGCCTGTTCGATTCCGGTAGGAACTCATTTCTTCTGAGATTATTAATAAATAATCAGAATATTTGTGATACCTTAAAGTCATGAACCAGACTAATAGCCATCCACAGATACAAAAAGCTAAAGAGTTCATTTCAAAACTCAAAGAGCTTGCAGGTCATTCACCAGAGAAAATTGCATTTTCTGTTAAAGCTCAGGATGAGTCAGTTATGTTTAATCCTACCCAACCCATGCGACTGCGAAGCAGCTATAAATTGGTGATTGCACTCGCCTATGCTCAAAAAGTTGCTGATGATTCAAACTTTGCTTCTGAAGAAGTGCCCATTGCAGAAGTAGATGCATGTGATCCGGGATATTACGATGGCGGCGCAAAAGAGGCATGGAAATCAACACTTCCTGAGGGTGCAAAATATGTTGCCAGCGCTGATATAGCTCGAGGCATGTTACAGCAAAGCTGCAACGCATGTACTCAGTATATGTTAAATGCTGTCGGCGTAGACAGGGTTAACCGTATTCTGGATGAACTTCGTATTGAATCCACACGATTCTCAGAACAATATGACGAATTGAGATTTCCTTTACGCGGCACCTCAACCGATATGGTAACTCTAATAAACCACATAGCTGAACTTAAACCTTCCTCAGCAAAGCAAGCACTTGATGATGTTGTTCTTCCTTTTAGGGTGTGTTCTGTTGGGCACGGTGATGCTCAAGGTTTTGGCAAAGATGGATCAGGTACAATGCTTTCCACCGATGAATCCTTCATGCATGATTATAATTTCGTCTGGCACGTGAACCATGATGGCAACCCTATTTCAGTAGCGTTTTTCAGTAACGATATTGATTCCGATACAAGAGAGTATCTTGCAGAGCGATTTGCCTCATTTGCTTGCGAAATAAGCTGCAACCCAGAGCTAAGAGCAGAGCTGCAAAATATATCTTCTCAACAATTAGATCGTAGGCAGTGGACGGATACATTGGGTGCGAGAACTGGAAGGCATTTGTGACCAAACAAACACCTTCGCTCCAAACTCCACTGGCGGATTGTCCAGCATAAACCCAATCCGCTCAATCTCATTTACCAACTCTATCGGATTAAAGTTCGAACTTAGTCCGCTACCGACCACCAATCATCTCTTTCAAATATCTATTTTCGTGGCTGGCTGCGGGTTTGGTGGGGTTCTATACTTGCGGCGTCCTATTTACCTTTATTAATGCTAATTTCTTTGAAATATATGGATATTTCTACTTGGTTCTATGCGAATCCTCTGGGGAGTCATGAACCGGAATTCGCTTGTTAAAATCCGTAATTTGTGTATAATGGGCATATTAAGGAGAAGAACCATGCTAATGATACCTTCGAGTGAGTTTTCTAAAAACTTTGGCCGCTACCGCGAAATAGCGCAGCGCGAGCCGGTTGCCGTTACCAACCATGACCGAGTTACGGGTTATTTTGTTTCTGGAGCGGAGTACACGGAATATCTCGAACTCAAAGCACGGATGCCCAAGGCATACGCTTTGGAGGAACTTTCAGAGGCCACCATCCAAGCTATCGCTGCCAGCAAAATGGATGTGAAGCATAATCACCTCAACAGTTTGCTCGATGATTAAGCCGCATGTCCTTTCCAAATCCTGAGCCCGGCCTTGTCATTTCCTACGCCTATTTGTGGCGTCATGAGCATGATGCGGGCGCAGATGAAGGCAGAAAGAATCGCCCCTGTGTGATTGTGTTATCTGTTGAACAACAAGAGTCTGGCACACAAGTCACCGTCGCACCCATCACCCACAGCAAACCTAACGGCGATACCATAGGGCTGGAGATTCCACCGCGTGTAAAGCAACATTTAGGGTTGGATCATGAAACATCATGGGTCATCTTAAGCGAGGTGAATCAATTCATTTGGCCGGGATATGATCTGCGTCCTGTTCCCGGCAAAAAAGGTGAATACGCCTATGGATTTTTACCGCCTCGATTATTTGAAGCCATCAAGGTGGGTATTTTAGACCTCATTATCAAACGCCGAGGCAAAATTACACCACGAGATTAAGCAGCTATCGCCAGCGGTTCAAAAGTGAATGTCTTTCCTTCAACTCTGACGGGGTTCTCAAATATCTTGCCCATCTCATTCAGGGCGTCCACAAATGACACTAATCGGTTCGATCCCGTCTGGCTCCACCAAAACCGAATTGCCGTTAATCGACTGCCCTCTAAGCCCGAATGGAAGCGCGATAGCGGCGGTTTGAAAACCCTGATTTCGCTGATATGCCAATGGGCGGGTAAATAC
>JAUIEX010000030.1 GCA_030429725.1 Alphaproteobacteria bacterium | reverse complement strand
AGATCATCAAGTTCCACTTTCTCAACATTCAAATCTTTAGCACGTTCTGCCGTGAGGAAGGGGTCGGAAACGATGACCCGCATTTTTAAGCCCTGCGCACGATCCGCCACGATGGAACCGATATTGCCGCAGCCGATCAGGCCGAGGGTTTTATAAGCCAGCTCCGTGCCCATAAATTTGGATTTTTCCCATTTGCCTGCATGCGTTGATGCATTGGCCTGCGGCACCTGACGGGCGGCGGCAAACATCAGGGCAATGGCATGCTCCGCCGTGGTGACGGAGTTCCCAAACGGCGTGTTCATCACCACAATGCCACGCGCGGTGGCGGCGGGAATATCCACATTATCGACACCAATTCCCGCGCGTCCGATCACTTTCAGATTGTCCGCCGCTTCGATAATCTCTGCCGTGACCGTGGTGGCGGAGCGAATGGCCAGCCCGTCATACTCACCGATGATGGCTTTCAGCTCTTCCGGTGAGAGGCCGGTTTTAACATCCACATCCACGCCCAGCTCCTTAAAAAGCTCGGCAGCTTTGGGGCTCATTTTATCAGAAATCAGGACTTTAGGCATGAATCACACTCTCTTTTTCGTTAGGGTATTTTCTGTGCAGCACTCTTAACGCCCCAGCCCATTATTGCCAAGGGGTTTATTGGTGAGGTTTATTTTGCTGAAGGCTTTATTGTTCCATTTAAGCTGGCATCCGCCCTGATTGGCGTTATGATTATGTTATGAAAGATGCATTATATCAGGCCAGAAAGGAGTTTCTGACGGAGTTTCTAAAGCATGTGCCGTTTGATGGCTGGAATGTGGCGGCGCTTCGTGTGGCGGAAGCGGAAATGGCACAGCCCCATGGCTATGGCGATGCTTTATTTGAAGATGGATTGGCGCAGTTGGCAACGTTTTTCAGCGAGCGAATGGACGAGGCGATGCTGGAGAAGCTGGCGGCGCATGATTTAAACAAAATGAAAATTCGTGACCGGATTGCAACCGGGGTGCTGGCGCGGCTGGAAGTATATGCGCCCTATAAAGATGCCGTGCGGGGTTTGATGCGGTTTTATGCGCTGCCGGTGAATTATGGTGCGGCCAGCGGTCGTCTTTGGCAATCGGCGGATATGATCTGGTATGCGGCGGGGGATAATGCGACGGATTTTAACCATTACAGCAAGCGGGCGCTGCTTTGTGCCGTATTATCTTCCACGATTCTCTATTGGCTGGGAGATGATTCGGACGATCTTCAGCCAACGAAGGAGTTTTTAGCGCGGCGCATTGAAAATGTGATGCAGTTTGGTAAGGTGACCGGGAAAGTAAAAGGGCTGTTTGCCGATCTTTCCTGCCGCATGAAGCCTGATATGCAATAGGGAAGAGAGAAGAGGGAAGAGAGAAGAGGGAAGAATAACTCCCCCTTCACGGGGGAGTCGAGGAGCGGACGGCGTCAGCCCCGCGACTCGGTGGGGGTTATTTTATTGACTGGATTCCCAGTCAAGCTGGGAATGACGAGGGGGGGACATTACGAGCCAGTAGGCGCCTGTCCTCCGAAGCCTTGGCGAAGGGGGAAGTGTCTTTAGTGATGCGCAGCATCTTAGGCTCACCCAAAAAAGTCAGGAGACTTTTTCAGGAGCGATCCAAACAAATGACCCCCACCTGATGTTTATTGTGAACACTTGCTCCGCGCATGGCGCGACCGCTCGTGTTAAGTGAGATACAGACGCCCCCCGTGCTTGTCGCGCCGCAGCTTTAGCGAAGGCGGAAAGGGGGAGTTATTGCCGGAGGCGCTGGTTTACGCCCTGAAAGCGTCGATAATGTAGGTTGGGATTTCGTCCGGGTGATCGGCGGCGGCGGCGTGGGCGGTGATGGCCTCCGGACTGGTGTGTGGAGCATAATGCGCTTTCATGATGCCGCCGGTGACAAGCAGCGACGCCATTCCTGCGCGATTTGCACCGGCAATATCCGTATGGGGGCCATCGCCAATGCAGCAGATGGAAGATGGGGAAACATCCCGCCCGGAAAGCCGGCGGAATGAGGCCAGGCATTCGTCATAGACATGGTGGTAGGGCTTGCCATAAAAAGTGACTTGGCCACCCTGCTGTTGATACCATTCTCCCAGCAATCCGGCGCAGCACATTATTTCTCCGGCTTGCCGCACCACTTTGCGATCCGGGTTGGCGCAGATCATCGGCAGGCCGGCTTCCAGCGCGGCTTTTGCCTGCGGCAATTTGCTTTCAAACGGTTCTCCGAAATAATCATAGCCGGTGACCAGACAATATTCGGCTTGTTTTGGTGTGGGGACTTCACGGCCACGCAGCCCTTCCGGCAGGTCACGATCCTTTTCCGGGCCGATGTAGAAATAAGGTGCTTCCGGATAATCCCGCCGGATGGCATGGAAGGATGCTTCCCCGCTGGTGAGAATGGCATCGTATAGATCGTCCATGAAGCCAAGGGCACGAAGTGTTTCCTGCGCCTTGACGGCGCGGCGCGGCGCGTTGGAGAGCAGAATGATCTGGCGACCATTTTGCTTAAGCGTTTGCAGCGCGGACAATGCCTGCGGGTAGGGGTGTGTGCCATCATGCAGCACACCCCATAAATCCACGATGAAATGCTGATATTGTGCCAGCAGGGGCTGAATATTTTCCAGATAGGTTGGAGCGTTTCGGAGAGATTTCCGCAAGGTTTCCACCGGCATGGGTCAGTCCATCTCCGGTGCCAGGGTGACGGCCAGCCCATCAAGATCCGCACTCATAATCAACTGGCAGGAAAGGCGGGAATTATCCTGAATGTCAAAAGCTTCATCCAGCATTTCTTCTTCATCCTCGCGCATTTCATGCAGTTTTGGCAGCCAGGATTGATCGACATAAACATGGCAGGTAGCACAGCTGCAGGCCCCGCCACATTCGGCTTTAATCGGCAGGCCGTTATCCCGAATAACTTCCATCACGCGCCAGCCATCGGGAGCGTCCAGCGTGTGAAGGTTGCCTTCACGATCCGTCACATTAATCTTGTAGAGTTCCATGGGCACAGCTTATAGCGGCATTAGACCTTTGCGTAAAGCAATGCTACATAGGAGTCTATGACAGGAAGGAAAAAGATGACCCAACTTAAAACAGCCAAAAAGCCCGGCGCGGTGAGTGCCGCTAAAAAAACCTTATCCAATAAGGGTAAGCCCACCCTTTCCATTGTGGTGCCGCTTTATAATGAACAGGATAATATCAATCCGCTGGTGACGGCAGTGGAAAAGGCAATGGAAGGCATGGCGTTTGAGCTGGTGCTGGTGGATGATGGCTCCGTTGATGCGACGGTGGAATGTGTGCTGGCATTGAAACAGCCCTGGGTGAAGCTGGTGGTGTTTGCACGGAATTTTGGGCAGACATCAGCCATGGCCGCCGGGATTGATGCCGCTGCCGGAGAATTTATTGCCACCATGGACGGCGATTTGCAGAATGACCCGACGGATATTCCCCGCATGCTGGATCGCCTGAAGAAAGAGAATCTGGATGTGGTGGCCGGCATTCGTGAAAAGCGTAAAGACGGGATGGTGCTGCGCAAAATTCCCAGCATGATTGCCAATAAGCTGATTCGCCGTTTGAGCCATGTGCAGGTGCAGGATTATGGCTGTACGCTGAAAGTTTTCCGCAGCTCCATTGCGAAAAACCTTGATTTATATGGTGAGCTGCACCGCTTTATTCCGATTCTGGCGGATATGAATGGCGCCAAAATTGTTGAGATGAATGTGAAGCATCACGCACGGCAATTCGGGCAATCCAAATATGGGCTTTCACGCACTTTGCGGGTGGCCAGTGATCTTCTTTTAATGGCATTTTTTATTCGTTACCGCCAAAAGCCCATGCATCTTTTCGGTTCGCTGGGGCTGATGCTGGGTATGATCGGAGGGAGCATTTCACTTTACCTTGCGGCGCTGAAGGTGGTGGGAGAGGATATTGGAGATCGCCCGATATTTTTTGTGGCCATCCTTTTGATTATTACCGCAGTGCAGTTAATTACGACCGGGTTTGTGGCGGAATTGCAGATGCGCACCTTGTTCCAGTCCGGTGGAAAGCGGCCATATGTCATTAGCAAATGCTATCTGGCGGGTAAGGTGATTCCTGCTAAAAACATCATTGGGTGACGGCGGTGGTTGCGCGTAAGTATCTGTTGTTGATGCTAAAAATTGTTGTTGCGCTGGCGGCGCTATGGCTGGTTTTCAGCCAGCTGGACTGGCAGGCTGTGTGGGGTTATGCGCTTGCGGCCTCTCCTTTGTGGTTGGTCATGGCCTTTGCATTGATTCTTCTGGGGCAGGTGCTGAGTGCGCTGCGGATGCGGTTTTATCTGAATGCAGAAGGAGCGAAGATGCCGCATCGCGCGGCCATTTTAATTTATTTTATTGGGATGTTTTTTAACCTGATATTACCCGGTGGCATTGGTGGTGATGGCTATAAGGCGTGGATTATCAAGCGGCGCTACGGGTTGACACTGAAACGTGCCGTGCAGCGTATTTTATCCAGCCGTGCTAATGGGTTGCTGGCGTTGTTATTAATTTTCTACGCAATGGCGGGATTAAGCCCGGCGCTGGTCACATTGGATTTGCCGGTTTCCGTTGCTGTGCTTCTGGCCGTGATGGCAGTGGTGACGTTGGTGGCTTATGTGCTGGCGGTGCGGCTGCTTCTGTCTGAAAATTCACGGTTAATGCTAGGGGCGTTTCCTTATTCCGTTGTAATTCAGTTAACGGTGGTAGCCACGGCGTGGTTGCTTCTGCTTTCACTGGGGCATGGCGGCGCGGTACTTGATTATTTACTGCTGTTCATGGTTTCAAGTTTCATTTCCATCCTGCCCATTTCCATTGGCGGGGTGGGGCTGCGTGAGCTGACATTTTTTTATGGTGCGGTGTGGTTTGGGCTGGATCAGGAGCTTGGCGTGGTGATTGCGCTGCTTTATTTTGTGGTGAACGGTGCGGCATCGTTACTTGGCATGGGTGCGTTTATGCTGATGCGGCAGCAGTATGATGACATAGCGGAAAAGATTGATATGGCTGAGGCGATAGCGGAGGAAGCAAAGTCGCAATAGCGTCTGTGCGCCGGCCTCTTTTTCAGGATGCTTGCACATTCCCACTCATCCTTTATGAAGGGGGTATGCCTTACGCCAACCGCCCTTCGGCTATTCTGTTTGACTGGGATAATACCCTGGCGGACACCTGGCCGATTATTTACCAATCCCTGAACCGGGTTTTTGAGCATTTTGACATGCCGCTCTGGAGCTTTGAAGAGGTGAAGGCCGGAAAAAACGGTATCCACCAAAGTCTGCGGCATTCCTTTCCGCGCTTGTTCGGCGAGCGCTGGGAAGAGGCAAAACAGGTTTATTATGATGCGTTTCTGGCGGTGCATCTTCAGGCGGTGAAGCCGCTGGAGGGTGCTAAAGAAACGCTGGAAATGCTCAAAGTGCAGGATGTGTTTGTGGGGGTGGTAAGCAATAAAACCGGCAAGCATCTGCGCAGTGAAGTGAAACATCTGGGCTGGGAAGATTATTTTGACGTGGTGGTGGGCGCACTGGACGCGGAGGATGACAAACCTTCCCCGGCGCCGATTCATTTTGCCCTGAAAACGGCGAATATGGAGGCCGGCCCGAAAGTGTGGATGGTGGGCGACAGTACGACCGATTTAGAAGCGGCGCTGGCGGCCGGGGCGCTGCCGCACTTCTTTGGGGATGCTGAATTTCCGGCGGATTATCGTGCGGATGCGCGTGCGCTGGCGGATATTCCACACTGGAAAGATCATGCGGAATTCAGGCGGCAGGCATTGCTGCCGTTATTCGGCTAACGCGCTAAGACTCATCCATTAAGCTGCGCAGCAAACCCAGAATGCGCTGGCGGACGTTGGGGTCTTTGACCTTCTGAAAAACCTGAATAAGGGCAAGTGTATCGCGGTCAAACTCATCATTGGCAATGGTTTTTTCCTCAGATTGGTAAGGCTCACCCGCTTCGGCAAAGCCACCGGTGGCAAGCTCACTTGCGTCCACATGATACCCACGAAAAAAGAAATCAATCGCCACTTCAAGAATGGTTGCAAACTCAAACAGGCGGCTGGAGCTAACGCGGTTAGTGCCACGCTCATATTTCTGAATTTGTTGAAAGGTGACACCTACTTTTTGAGCCAGCTCTTGCTGGCTCAACCCCTGAACATTGCGCTGATAGCGCAATTTTTTTCCAACAAACACATCAACAGGGTGTGGCATCGATATTCCTCAACTTAGAATTAAAAATTGTTCCCATGAACTACACCAAAATAGTGTGGCTGCAATGAAAAATAGCCATAAAATTTTTTTTAGGAACAGAAAGCTCTCTTGTGTTGAGGCGGCGCAAGGATTAGTCTGCCTTTATGGATAAAAAACACCCGCTTGAGCGCCGCTGGGTGCGGTTATGCATTTATGTGCTGCTGATTTATGTTGCTGCGCTGATTGCGCTTTATGCCCGGCAGCGTGATCTGGTTTTTCAGCCTTCGGGGGTTGCGCCTTTGGCATCGGAGGTGATGGAGGGCGCTTCGGATATGACGTTGCCAACGGCGGATGGTGAGGTGCTTCAAGCCTATTGGAAGGCGCCGAAAAATGGGGGCTATACGGCGCTTTATCTGCATGGCAATGCTGGGAATCTTGGCCGGCGGGCAGCGTTGATTCAGGGTGTTTCGGACGCGGTGGATGGGGTGCTGGCGCTTTCATGGCGTGGCTATGGCAACAGCACCGGAACGCCGACCGAGCAGGGGCTTTATGATGACGGGCGTGCGGCAATCGGATGGTTGCTGCGGCAGGGTGTGGCGTTGGATCATCTGATAGTGGTGGGAGAATCGCTCGGCACCGGGGTGGCGGTGCAGATGCCCACGGAGTTTGATATTGCCGGAATGCTGCTGATTGCGCCTTACACAAAGCTGACGGATATCGGTGCGCGGCAATATCCTTTTGTGCCGGTGGAGCTGCTGATGAAGGATAAATTTGCGTCCATCGACAAGCTGGATTTGGTGAACGCGCCGCTGGTGGTGGTGCATAGCGAAGATGATACGCTGGTGCCAACGGCTATGGGAAAAGCGTTATATGAAGCGGCGAAAGCGCCCAAAGAGCTGCTGCTTTTTGCTGATCGTTCCCATGTTGATTTTCTGCGGGAAGAGATTGCCAGGGCCGCAGGTGCGCTGGTGCATCTGGTTAAGGCTGCTAAGCCGGATGAAGCGCAAGAAGATGCAGCAATTTTTCAGCCGCCGCATCCTTACTCATTACTCCCCAATCGTCCGATCCATTTGCAGTGATGGCGTGGAGGTGGGTTTCATCCTGCCCGAACACCGCGCCCAAGCTGACATTATTGGCCAGAATCAGATCGCAGTGCTTGGCCTTTAATTTGGCCTGTGCGTTGGGAATTAAGTGATCCGTTTCCGCCGCAAAGCCGACGACGCAAGCAGGGCGCTTCGGGTGGTTGGCAATGATTTTCAGAATATCAGGATTGGCAGTGAGTTTTAGGGTCAGGCTGGTTTTTTCGCCTCTTTTTTGTTTCGATTCATGCTGCTCCTCCGGACGAAAATCCGCCACGGCGGCAGTGCAGATGGCGGCATCCACCGGGGTTTTTGCATTCAGCAAGGTTTCACAGGCGGCGAGCATTTCCGTGGCGGATTCAATGGTGATGCGCTGCACACCGGCAGGGCAGGGCAGGTTCGTGTGGCCGGAAATAAGCGTGACATGGGCACCCAGCCTTGCTGCCATGCGGGCAATGGCATAGCCCTGCTTGCCGGAGGAATCATTGGTGAGGTAGCGCACGGGGTCAAGACGCTCCCGCGTGGCGCCGGCGGTAATAAGCAGCCGTTTGTTCTTCAACCCTGCTGAGATGGTTTGCTGCTGTTGCCACCATTTTTCCAGCTGTTGTTGGATGTTTTCCGGCTCTTCCATACGCCCTATGCCGGTTTCGCCGCAGCGCATGGCGCCCTTCACCGGCCCGATGAAGCGAATGCCGTCTTCCTGAAGCTGCCGCACATTACGATGTGTTGCGGCATGTTCCCACATTTTAACATTCATTGCCGGCGCAACGAAAACGGGCTTGTTGGTGGCCAGCAATAAGGTGGAAGCCAGATCATCGCAGATGCCATGCGCCATTTTGGCCAGCATATCGGCACTGGCCGGCGCCACCAAAATGGCATCGGCCTGCCGTGAAAGCTCAATATGGCCGATTTTTTCTTCCATTTCCGCGTCCCACAGATCGTCAAAAATGCGCTGCTTGCCGGTGGCGGATGCAATGATTTCAACGGGCACCAGCTTTTTGGCGGCCTGTGTCATCACCACGGTGATGTGGTGCCCGGCTTTCTGCCACTGCGTGATGAATGACGGGGTTTTTTCCGCCGCCACACTTCCGGTGATGATCAGCAGGAGGTTCATAGGGTGCCCGGATAGCGGATGCTGCAATGCAGCATTTCAGCTCCGGTAATCCGCGTTAATGTCGATATAGGCATGGGTAAGATCGCAGCCATAGACTGTTGCCTTCCCGCTGCCATAGCCAACATCCACCCGGATGGCGATTTCCGAACCGCGCATATATTGTGCGGCTTCCAGCTCTTTATAATCCGCGCAGACGGTGCTGTTTTTCGTTACCTGACAGGCGCCGATCCAGATGGAAACATCCTGCCGGGAGACGGGTTCCCCCGTCTTTCCAACGGCCATGATGATGCGCCCCCAGTTCGGATCCGCCCCGGCCACGGCGGTTTTAACCAGTGGTGAATTGGCGATGCTCAGTGCCATAATATGGGCGGAGCCATCATCCTTCGCCCCTTCCACCGTCACTTCCATCAATTTGGTGATGCCTTCCCCGTCCTTGATGACCTGCATGGCGAGGTTTTTGTGCAGTGCAATAAATTTTTCGCGGAAATCTTCCCAGGCCGGATCATGTTCCTCATGGCAATCCCAGTGATCTTTGGTGCCCGTGGCGAAGCAAAGGATGGTATCGCTGGTGGAGGTGTCGGAATCCACGGTGATGGCATGGTAGCTTTGCTGCAACGCAGCATTAAGCCATTTCTGTAAAATATCGGCCGGAATTTTGGCATCCGTCCAGACATAGCCCAGCATGGTGGCCATGTTGGGTGCAATCATGCCGCTGCCTTTAACAATGCCGCAGAGATTGACTTCCACATCCCCAATAATGGCCGTGGCATGGGCACCTTTGGGGAAGGTGTCGGTGGTCATGATGGCGCGGGCGGCCTGCTGCCAGTTGGCGGGCTGAAGTTCATTATCCAGCGCGTCCAGCAGCTTGGTGTCGTTGATGCGCTCCCCGATGACGCCGGTGGAGGAGATGTAGATTTCCTCCGGCGTGCAGCCGATGATCTCCGCCGCTTTTTGTGTGGTGGCAAGGACGGATTTTCGCCCGGCTTCCCCGGTGAAAACATTGGCCATGCCGGCATTAACCACCAGCCCGCGTGCGGTGCCGCGCGGCAGAATCTCCTGCGCCCAGATGACAGGCTCCCCCGGGATGGAATTGGTGGTGAAAACCCCGGCGGCCTGCGTGCCTTGTGGCATGGTGACGAAAAGCAGATCGTTACGGTCATACCGCATGGCGGTGTGTGCCGTGTGCAGTGCCACGCCCTGGAGTTCCGGCATGGCCGGAAAAGATGTTGCAAAAGGGGAGATAGTTTCAATTTTAGCCATAATGGCTGTGTAATCCATTCCTATGATCCGCGCAATAATCTCCCGCATTGCCAAACCACTTGCGGCGGCGCGGTGGTGGCTTTATGAATGGCGCAGATTTTTTCATTTAAGCTAAAAAGGATGTGCCATGGGTATCATTGCCGATAAACTTTCCAACATCAAACCGTCACCCACCATTGCGGTGACAACCAAGGCCAAAGAGCTGCGCGCTGCGGGTAAGGATGTGATTGGTCTGGGTGCGGGTGAGCCGGATTTTGATACGCCGGATCACATCAAGGTGGCCGCGAAGAAAGCCATTGATGAGGGTCAGACGAAATACACCGCCGTGGACGGCACGCCGGAGTTGAAAGAGGCGATTTGTGCCAAGTTCAGCCGTGACAATAAACTGAGTTATACGCCTTCACAGGTGACGGTGGGCACGGGCGGCAAGCAGGTGTTGTATAACGCGTTGATGGCTACGCTGAATCCGGGTGATCAGGTGATCATTCCGGCGCCCTACTGGGTTTCTTACCCTGATATGGTGGCGCTGGCCGAAGGTGTGCCGGTGATTGTGCCGACACGGGCGGAGCATAATTTTAAGCTGCAACCGCAGGATCTGCGGGATGCGATTACCGATAAAACCAAGTGGATTATTTTTAATTCGCCTTCCAATCCGACCGGGGCGGGTTATAGCGCGGCGGAGCTGAAATTGCTGACGGATGTGCTGCTGGAGTTCCCGCATGTGTATATCATGACGGACGATATGTATGAGCATCTGGTTTATGGCGGGTTTACGTTTGCCACACCGGCGGAGGTGGAGCCGAAGCTTTATGACCGTACGCTGACGGTGAACGGTGTTTCCAAGGCCTATGCCATGACGGGCTGGCGGATTGGCTATGCTGCAGGGCCGGAAAATATCATCAAAGCAATCGCAAAGATTCAAAGCCAGTCTACCTCTAACCCGTGTTCGGTCAGTCAGGCAGCGGCGGTGGAGGCACTAAACGGTACGCAGGATTTTCTGGCGGAGCGCAATGCGGTGTTTGCCAAGCGGCGTGATTTTGTGGTCAGTGCGCTTAATAACATGGACGGCATCAGCTGCAACACGCCGGAAGGCGCGTTCTATGTGTTCCCGGAATGTAACGGGCTGCTGGGCAGGAAAACACCTGCCGGAAAAATGATCACAACGGATGTGGATTTTGCCGCTTACCTGCTGGAAGAATATCTGGTGGCGGTGGTGCCGGGCGTGGCTTTCGGTGCGGATGGATTCTTCCGCATTTCCTATGCGACATCCGATGAGAATTTAGACAAAGCCCTCACCCGAATTGCAGAAGCGGTGGCGGCGCTGCAATAAAGCTGTTCCGGCTTTTAAGCGTGATGGGCAAAACAGCGATTCTATGGCTTCGGCAGGATTTGCGGCTGAAGGATAACCCGGCGCTTTACCATGCCTGTGCGGCGTTTGATCATGTGATTCCGGTTTATATTCTGGATGATGAAACACCGGGGCGGTGGCGGCCGGGTGCGGCCTCGCGCTGGTGGCTGCATCATTCGCTGAAAAGCCTGACAGCCTCCATGGAGGCAAAAGGTGCAAAGCTGGTGCTGCGCCGTGGCAAAGTGGCGGCGGTGATTGCTGCGCTGGTGGAAGAAACCGGTGCGGTGGCAGTTTATTGGAACCGGTGCTATGAGCCTTATGCGGTGCAGCGCGATCAAAATCTGAAGCAGCAATTAAAGGATGATGGCGTGGCGGCGGAGAGCTTCAATGCCTCATTGCTGTTTGAGCCATGGGAAATTCAGAACCAGTCCGGCAGTTATTTCAAGGTGTTTACCCCCTTCTGGCGTGCCTGCGTGAAGAAGGGGGATGTTGCCGCGCCATTGGATGAGCCGGCTGCCATTCCGGCCTATAATAAGGCGCTGACAAGCGATTCATTAGAGAATTGGCAATTGCTGCCCACCAAGCCGGATTGGTCCGGCGGAATGCAGGCACGCTGGACGCCGGGCGAGCAGGGCGCGCTTGGCCGCTTTGGAAGTTTTATCCAACATCACCTGCATCATTATAAAGAGCGGCGCGATTTTCCGGCCGGTGGCGCCACCTCCGACCTTTCACCGCATAATCATTTTGGTGAAATTTCACCGCGCATGATGTGGCACGCCGTGCAGCATCATATGGAAGAAAATACCCGTGAGAGCTTTCGCAAAAATGCGGAGCATTTTCTTTCCGAAATAGGCTGGCGTGAGTTCAGCTATTACCTGCTGTATCACTTTCCTGAACTGCCGGAAAAAGCCTTTAATGCACGGTTTGACGCCTTTCCGTGGGTGGAGGATGAAGCTGCGCTTAAGCGCTGGCAGCAGGGAAAAACGGGCTTTCCGATTGTGGATGCGGCGATGCGGGAATTGTGGCAAACGGGGGTGATGCATAACCGTCTGCGGATGATTGTGGCGAGTTTTTTAACCAAGGATTTGCTGATCCCATGGCAGGAAGGGCAGGCATGGTTCTGGGAGACGCTGGTGGATGCCGATCTGGCAGCGAATGCCGCCAGCTGGCAATGGGTGGCGGGATGCGGCGCGGATGCGGCGCCTTATTTCCGGATATTCAACCCGATATTGCAGAGCAGAAAATTTGACCCGGAAGGGGAATATATCCGTAAATATGTGCCGGAGCTGGCAAAATTGCCGGATCATCTGGTGCATGCGCCGTGGGAGGCATCGGCGGGTGAACTGGCCATGGCGGGTGTGGAGCCTGGAAAGAATTATCCCACGCGGATGGTGGATCATGCGCAGGCAAAAGACCGTGCCATGGTGGCGTATCACGCCATGAAAGAACGTGCTTCCTAATTTAAGAATAATGTCTGGCTAACAATGGCTGAGAATCAGGGCTGCTCAATGCTGTTGCTGAGGGCTTTGATGGTTGGGGCATTCTGATATTGGTCGATAAAGTTTTCAATCTCTGAAATTGGGATGGATTGTTCAAAATCCGCACTTTGCGGGGATTTATCATCCAGCCGGCCATCCAATGTGCTGAACACGTCAATGGTTACTTTGTCGATTGGGACGGAGCGGAATTCCCGCATCAGCATGGAAAGCTGTTTGGTAACACGTTTAAAGACATCGTCCCCTTCTTCAGATTGGCGCTTCATCATGGCATAAGCCAGCGCCAGACGGATAATATTTTTGCGCTCTTCGGTTGAAAGGTCACGCACATCATAGGTGAAGACATGAGGCTCCAGAATTTCGACAACATTTTGCCAGTCCTGACCGGGGAAGAAGGCATAGCGTGTGAGGAAAGTTTCAAAATCATCCATCTGCAAGGACTGGTTGAGTGACTCATGATTAATGGGAAGCTGGCCGGTGGTGAGGTAGGTGAATTTATTTTTCAGTTCACCATCCGGCAGGCGGTCATACACCAGCGTGTGAAGCTCATCGAGCTTATCCTGCTGCTGCTGCGCCTGATAGGATGTGGCAAGGCGGATGAGGTTGTTTTTTTCTTTTTCGGTGAGTTCCTTGGCCGCAAACTGGCGGATATATTCCAGACGTTCTTCCAGAATGTTGATGAGGCCAAACCAGTTCCCCTGCTGCCAGAAAACATCCAGCCTTATATCCTGCGCCGGGTCTGAAAAATCATGACCAAGTGTCTGGAAGACACGGCGCAATTCGCCGAGCTGTAAGAATGCTCTTGCGCGCAAATGCCGTGCTTTTTGGACGACATCCTCCGGTGCATCATCCCCAAGAAAAGCCAGCGCGGAAGAAACCTGCTCAGGCATTTTATTCTCCAGTTCCAGTTCTGCCAGCTTGAGGGCTAAGGCAAAACGATCTTTATCCTTCACGCGGTAGGTGAGTTGGTGGCGCAGGATATCAATGGCATTGGGCAGTAAATCGGCGGCGATGAAATGATCCACCAGTTGCTGGATAATGGCATCCCCGCGTTTACCGACCGGTGTTAATTCCTGAAATTCAAAATAAAGTGTCAGCGCGTCCAGCGGATCCATCTCAAAGGCTTCGCCGCTTTCAAAAAGTTTGGCGAAGACTTCCTTCATTTCCCCGGCGATAAAGAGAGCCTCTTTGGTGTCGGAGAAGAAGCTTGCAACGGTACGCCATTGGATTAAGCCTCTGAAATATTGTTTAGTATCGATATATAATTTTCCGAGAAGGCGCAGGCGTGCAATTTCATAGGCATCGCCACGCCAGACAAAACTTAGCCTTTCCAGTGCCTCAATGGCTTCGTCATTGCTAATACGTTCGGCGGCTAAATCCGTGCTGGTGAGTAATTGTGTTGCGCGTGCACGGTTATAGCGATCTTCCGTGTCGTCCTTAAGGCGAGTGAGTAAATCCCGTGCCGTCAAAGGGTCTTCTTCCAAAAGGATGAGGGCGTTGCTGTAAATGGCATTATTCTGCAGCTGTTTGGGCATGTCTTCCACCAGCAGGATATCCATGATGGTGCGGGCAATATCCCGCTCTCCTATCAAGGTGTAGTAATTTGCCGTAACCAGACCAAGCTGGATACGGAAGTCGCTGGGATAGTCCTGCAGGAAGCGGTCATAGGCGAGAAGAAAATCAATAGGTGGTGGTTTTTCGCCATCAATCGAGCCTTGTTTGATATCATCAGAAATATCGGAAGCCCATTTCAGGAAGGCGAGTTCAGCATAGCGTGTGCCGGGGCGGACATTCTTGAGTAACTCTTCCAGCTCCGCCTCGGCGGTCTGCGTTTTATCCATCATGAAGTAATTTGCTGCGATAAGGCCTTCCACCAGCCAGCGCTCTCCGGTTAAGGGATCCAGCCGCAGGATATCTTTCAGGATGCCCAATGATTCCGGGTATAGTTTTTCCTGAAACATGAAAATAGCCAGCTGAATTCGCCCCTGTGTCAGATATTTTTCATCCAGTCGGTTCAGTGCGCTATATAAAAGCTGCCGCTGCCGGATAAAAGATTGTTTGCGTTTCTGCCCGACCGCTACAGGCTTTGATTCTTCTTCATTTTCAGACTCTTCATTATCTTCTTGTTCCTCGTCAGCTTCGGTTTCATTGTGTTCCGTTTCAACCTCCTCATTGCCGCCGGCCTCGGTTGCAAGCGCATCCAGTGCGTCATTTTCTTCACCCGCATTTTCATCATCTGCTGTTTCCGGGGATGAGGGTTCCTGGCTGTTGTCAGCTTCTTTTTGTCCTAAACGAAAAATACTGGCATAGGAGACATCAATCGGAAATGGAAAAACCGAACTGACCGCCATGGGCATGAAGCCGGTTTTTTTGCCCATATTTTTAAGATTTCGTCGGGCTCGTTTACTTTCATGTTCGGAGACCTCACTTTCCGGAAGGTAGAGCCTTTCCGTGACATTCAGCCCGCGCTGGCCAATCAACTCAACGCCGTTAGGGAAGGGCTTCACCAGCAGGTTATCGGATAAAGGGCGCACAGCAATGCCTTGAATGGTAGGAAGCAGAGTAACATCCACAAACTGACGCTTCTGCTGAATGGCGGTGCTGCCCGTGAAAACCGGGGCAACCAATGTGCGTTGGCCGGTGATATCCTCCGGTATTTCGATCAGCACACCCGGCATTTGTGCATCTAAGAAAAGGCGAGCACTGATTTCATAACTATCAAAACTGGGGATCAGCGGCTGCGCCAGAGGTGCAAAGCGCGGCGGCGGCACACTGCGTTCCTCACGCATACGTAAGACCCACATCCAGTTATCTCGATGCATGGTCATCACAAGGGGAACGCGGTCATCATCGGCGCGGACGGAATCATCGGCGCCAACAATGCGGAAGCCCTTGGCAATGGTGATTTCCAGAATGGTATTCAACCGATCCGGAATCTGCCGGATGCCACGCACATAAGCATCTTGGCGGATCGCTGTCAGGTCAATTTTATAGGGTCGATTAAAGATAATCGTCACTTTATCATCAACAACAAGCGCCGCCGAGCCCACCAGAAGATCCCACGGGAGGGAGAGCGCACTTTCCTGGTCGCGATGCTGGATGCGTGCCCGCACAATGCCATCCACCGTGAATTGATTTTCTGTTTCATCGGCAATAACAATGGTATCAATATTGGCCGCCGTGGCAGCGGCTTCCATCTCTGCTTTAATAGTTTGCATGGCCGCTAACTCTGCATCCGTTGGGTATGGAGGGCCATAAGGATCGCTGGAAACGGGGCGTTGCGGTTTGCGTTTCGGCGGCTTCACCACCAGCATCCCTTCCGGGACGGCAAGGGAGGTGACTGCGGAGGTGACTGCGGAGGTAACTTGCACGTTTCCGGTGACGATGTTTTCATCTTTTCCGGAATCTTCAAAATACTGCCCCTGCGGGCGGCCAAGGCGGAGGGCCAGCAGGAATTCCTCTTTGACGGAGCCGGTGAAGCCTTTCGACGAAGTGGTAACATTACCGGATTGTGCGGCGGCGGTGGCCTGCCCGTTACGCTGCGAAAGCGGCACGTTGGTTGGCTCGTTAATGGAGATGTTATTCTGCGCCTGACGTTTGGCTAATTGTTTCTGCGCAGTGCCGGGAGCAACCTTCCTGAAATCCAGCCCGGCGGACTTGGAACCTAAAAACGGGCGGATGGCAATATCGGTGCTGACCAGCTGCAGGATGAGGGTGCGGCCGCCGGGTGAGCGTGCGCTGTGAATGTAGTTCGGCATGGCGCCGGCAATGGCATTTGCATTGCCGGTGAAAGTTTCAGGCAGGGTGACGGTGACGGTGCTGTTAGAGCGCACGAAGGAGACGACTTGTCGCATAGGGGAGAAGGTGACTCTACCGCTGCGTGATGTTTCCATGCCACGTGCCGTGATGGCGGCCTGTGCTTGCTGGGGGGTGCTTGTGAAGAAAATTGTTAAAAATGAGGCTATTAAAATGAGTGTGGGGGTGGTGCGCCTGGCGCCGGTGGCATGGAGGATGCTGTATCTTGCTGGTTCAGCCATTTTCATATCCACCTTATACAGGAAGAAGCGCCCTCAAGTATAGCCCATATCCTGCCATTCAATATTGGTGTTCTGGCTTTAAAATTGTGCTGCGTACGTCACAGACCCGGATGAAAAGAGGTTGGTTTGCAGGCTTTGAAGGCTGCTTCTGGTGCAGGCATGGTATGTCGATTAGCATGCGGCGATGAGCCATAAATTATACCAGGATGCCGCTGCCGCTTTGGATGGTTTGTTGCAAGATGATATCATGATTATGGCGGGTGGTTTTGGCCTGTGCGGCATTCCGGAACATATGATTGCCGCCATTCAGGCTTCCGGTGTGAAGGGGTTGACGGTGGTAAGCAACAATGCCGGGGTGGATGATTTTGGCTTAGGGTTGTTATTACAAACGCGGCAGATCAAAAAGATGATTGCTTCCTATGTGGGCGAAAATAAGGAATTTGAGCGACAGTTTTTAAGCGGTGAGCTGGAAGTGGAGCTGAACCCGCAAGGCACGCTGGCGGAGCGGATTCGCGCCGGTGGCGCCGGCATTCCGGCATTTTATACCCGCACGGCCTATGGCACGAAGCTGGCGGAAGGCAAGGAAGTGCGGAAATTTGATTTTAAGGGTGAGACACATCACTATGTGATGGAAAGCGGGTTATTTGGTGATATTGCGATTGTGAAGGCTTGGAAAGGTGATGCCGAGGGCAATCTGGTTTATCGTAAAACCGCCCGCAATTTTAACCCCATTATGGCCACGGCGGCGCGTGTGACCATTGCCGAAGTGGAAGAGATTGTGCCGGTGGGCAGCCTGCCGGCGGATGGTATCCACACGCCGGGCATTTTCGTGCAGCGCTTATTTGCGGGTGACCGTTTTGAAAAAAGGATTGAGCAGCGCACGGTGCGCACCGGTTAGGGTTTAAATAATAATCTGCCGGTTGCGCATCGCTTCAAAGGCCGCCATAAGCTGCTGCGTGATGGGGCGTGCATCGGGCAGGGGATGTTCCTCCACCTGTGAAACCGGCAGAATGCCGATGGTGGAGAGGCTGAGAAAGGCTTCTTTGGCGGTGGCCACTTCTTTGAGGGTGAAAGCGCGTTCCTCCACGGAAATTCCGGCCTGCTTTGCCAGTTCCATGATGGCGGCGCGTGTGACGCCTCCTAAGATGGCATGCGTTTTAGGATGGGTGCGCAAGGTGCCTTTGGCATCCACAATCCACGCATTGGCGGCCGCGCCTTCGGTCACTTCTCCGGCGTCATTCAGCAGCCAGCATTCCGCCGCGCCCTGATCGTGCCCCAATTGCTTTGCCAGCACGTTTGGTAAAAGCGAGATGGATTTAATATCGCAGCGCTTCCAGCGCTCATCATTGGCGATGGCCACCTTCACGCCATGCTTCAGCGCGAGGGCGGAAGGCGGTTTGTAAGGATAGGCCAGCGCCAGAAAGGCAGGCCTGGGCTGACTGGGAAAATCATGCTTGCGGGCGGCACTGCCGCGTGTGGCATGAAAATAAAGCACCACATCACGCTGCGAAAGGCGGGATTGGCGGATGATTTCCTGCAGAATGATCTTCACGGTTGCTTCGCCCACAGGGCAATCCAGCCGGATTTCCTTCAAAGAGTGCTCAAAACGCTGCCAATGGGCAGCCCATTCCATAAACGCACCGCCACGAAACAGCACCACCTCATACACACCATCGGCAAAAAGCAGGCCGCGATCCTCCGCCGAAACGGCAGCAAAACGCCGTGGCACATAGCGCCCGGCATGGCCGTTATGAACATAGGCGATGGTTTCCATCCGCCCATTTTAGGTGCTTGGAAGATAAAAAGCTACGGTGATAAAATTGGCAGCTGCCGTATAACCCTAAAATTTTTACAAAAAAAATTATGTTCTTAACGTTTGGTTAACTATCCGCTGCTACACTGAGCTTAACGAAACAAACATACATAGGAGAAAATGATGTCTGGAGATGAAGAGAAAAAGTTACCGGATAATATCAGAGTAAAAGCTTATAGTCGTGGCTATATGCTGCCAAGAGATTCGGATAATGGAAAAGTCCTAAGCGCTTATTCTGAGAGTATGGTTGAAGATGCCATTTTGAATAGCACGAACTTTGACATTGATACATATGCACAAGAAAAAGTTGAAATCATGCGCAGTACTGGCGCATTGGACCCGACTGCAGATTTTAATGTCCAACTAGAAGATGAGAGAAAGCGTCTTGGTGATATGCCTACCTATAAAGTGCTAAGGGAAGCTGGAATTAAGGTTGAAATTACTTCTTCAGATTTCTTCGCAGACCCTAGTCATAAAAGTAACTACATAAAAAATACTAATGTAGTGGGAGTAGCTGAAGGTAGCGATTATCGTATTCGACACGCGAATACAAACCTGCAATTTGAATATCAAGTAGACCCAACTAACCCATATGCATCAGCTGCAAAGACTGCAACAGGTCAAGTTGATATGAAAACATTGGGTGATCACTTAACAAGTCGTGCCAATTACACATCTTTTGATAAGAATGGCAATCCTCGCCAGGTTGGTGACCCATACATGAAAAAGGGTGAGTTGATTATTCCAGGCATGATAACAAGTGGGAATTTGCGCGCAGTAAATGTTGATCTTGCTAAAGTAGAACATGGTTTTAGAGAGGTTTGGGCTGTTACGGGTGATGTGACAGTTGTTGACACAAGGCAGCCACCCGAGGTGGAGAAATCTGCGGAGATGCTTGTTGGTACCAAGCTGACCTATGACACGAATGAAATTGATATTGACAAAGTTGATGCAAGTGGTCAGCGCATTCAGGATTTTGCTAATGCACAAAGTGTTGCGGATGAAATTAAGACTCAGATTGACGCAGGGGTGCGACCGGAAGATATCACCCTTGTTTCAATTGGTGGTACTTCTCAGGCAGGGACTGATAAATGGAATAACCAATTGGGTGACGGACGTGCGAAGAATGGCGTGGATGAAGTGCTTGCCCGCCTTCCTGAAAATGTGCGTGCCGGAATTAACGTTAAGCAGGCAAATATGAGTGAGATTGGTGCATCTGGCCCAGAATATGCGGATATTGGGGCGGATCGTGCTGCTTACATTGGTGCGTTCACAGGCACGGTTGATGAGTCCACCATGTTAAACATGATTGATGAAATGAGTGATAATCGCCTTACGCAGGTGGCGCAGGCAAAGGGTATCACCGTACAGGAGATGCTTAAAACAGGCAGCGTGCCAACGCAGGAGCAAATGGCCGAGAAGGTGAATAATGGCCGTGAAAAAGTGGATGGACCGGATGGCTTAAAAGCGGATGTAACCATGGTTGATCATGATGCGTATAAACGCGTTTCAGGCATGGATGATGCGCGTATGGAAGAGGCGCTTGCCATGGCACAGGCGGCGCAACAAGCCAAAGAAGACAAAGGTGAAGGTCGTGGTATGTAAAAAACAATTGAAAGCTGAGTCTAATCTAATCTTTCCGTCAATAGCCCATCCGGTCGGCCAAGATAAACAATAGGGCTTTGCAAATGAAGAAACCCTGCCCATCCGGGCGGGTTTTTTTATGGATGAAAGCCGCGGCGTTGCTTTGAAGTGCGGATGATCTAAAAATAGGCTGGCCTTTTTGCCCGTGCGGTGCTAAACGCGCTCTCACATTCGCATTTGCCCAGATGGCGGAATTGGTAGACGCGCTAGCTTCAGGTGCTAGTTCTCTTCGGGGAGTGGAGGTTCAAGTCCTCTTCTGGGCACCAGAATCTAAACTAAGATAATATATATCAGTATGTTAGCTATCGAATAAAAGCCATTATTTGAGTTTGTATTACACAGAGGTAGTACACATGGCTCAAATTTCTTTCATTCAGCGGCGAGGTGCAGTCTATTATTTCAGGCAACGTGTTCCCAAAGAATTACTTTCTGTTATCGGCAGGAAAGAGCTAGTGTTCTCACTAAAGACAAAGGATAAGACTGAAGCCAAGCTACGTGCAGCAGAAAAGCAGTTGCAAATTGCTGGCCAGTTTTCAACTATGTCAGGTGAATGTACCAAAAGTGGAATAACCAGCATGGCTCAAACTAAATCTCAAAATGAAGGAAAGCTTCAACTATTGGCTATGTACGAGGAATATGCAAAACAGTCTAATAGTACTGAACGAACTATAGATGGTGATAGAAGCTGGTCAACCCCCTATTTATGGTCCAGTTTTAGGTTAGTAGTTTGGGGTTAGTTTGCGCCATTTGTTGTATGTCAGGGGCTTTGTATTCAGGCTCATGGAACGTATCGGGATGGAGCT
>JAUIEX010000029.1 GCA_030429725.1 Alphaproteobacteria bacterium | reverse complement strand
TCAAAGACGCACTGCAACGCAGCTTTACGAATATCCGCACTATAAGTCATACAGAAATATAACACATAAGTAACGTAATATTAATTAGAAAATACTATATCTGATCGAGCGATTCCGGCTCCGCAGCGGAAAAACTCCGCACGCCCTGCCTGAGCGAGCGGATGATGATGCCCTTATCCGTCATCCGCTGCAAAATGCCATAAAGTGTGGGGCGAGCCATGCCAAGCCGCTTGGCCAGTTCCCCGGCGGTGGATTGCCCGCTTTCCAGCAGCGCCACATAAATCTGCACCTCTTCCCGGCTTAGCCCCAGCCCCGATAACGTATCTTCCAGCATGCGCAGCCCCCCGGCGTTAATGCAATATTCAGCGCATTTTACCATAAAACTGTTCTGTTGTCGAAACTTGTCGACAGCTTTAGAAAGTGGAACGGAGCGAGGCGTGGGTTGGTATAATGAGACCGTATTCTTGGCAGATTAGATTTCCTAATTTGTCTTATTTTCACTTTAATTTTAAACATGATGACTGAAAAAGAAAAACTTGAACGGCGGAAGAAGCTCTCAGCGGAGAGCTCTAAGATCTACAGGGAGATGCTCTCCCTCCTCAAAAAAAGAAAGGAAGGTGAGCTTGCAGCCAAACGCATAGAGTGGCTGCAAGAAAAACGGGGACAAATCCAGAGGGAAATAGACAAGCTTGAAGAGTGACGTCTATTTCTTAAGAGCCAGCCACGATAATGTGTGCTGGCTCTTTTGCGTTTCAGGGCAGTGAGGTTTCGCTTTCTTCCGCCAGCGCTTTGAGCTGGCTTTTGATGCTTTGGCGCTGCGTATCAATGGCCTGCTGAAGCTTTCGGCGTGCTTCCAGCGCCGCCTCATCCAATGACGCTTCCGGCGTTTGATTGATTGCATCCTGCAGCAGGTCAAGCTGGGAAAGCTGCGCCTCCAGCGTCAGCCTGTCCGCCTCCGCTGCGTCCTGCCGGCGCTGGTTGCTATCGAGCATAAATTTCAGCTGATTCATATCACCCGGAAATTGCTCCGCCGTTGGCGCTTCCTCTTCGCCGTAAATGGAGGGATCCATCGCGCCCAGCTCGCTCATCCGCCCCTTTAATGCCCCCGCAACGGTGGGTGTGGAGGCGCGTTTTTCAATGCCGTCCACTTCCGCGCCCAGCCGCGCCACCGGGTCGTCCTTGCCATAAAGCCCCAGCTGGCCGGCCACAAGCGACTCGCTATCCTGATCCTTTTCATCGCACAGGCTGCGGAACATTTCCGAAAGCGGACGGTTGCTGACATCCTTGCGCCAGCCGCGCTCCCCCGTCAGCGTGTGATAGCCCACCTCCATGCCGGGATCCTGAAAAATAAAGCAATATTTCTCCGCCCGGCTGAAATAATACGCGCCGGGAACATGGTCGGACATATAGGTGAAGGAGGCAATCAGGCGCGGCTCTTCCCTGCCCTGCAGCAGCTCGGAAATCTCCATCGGATATTGCCCGGTTTCATCGCGGATGGCTTCCACCTCCGGCACCAGCGCGTCAATGAATTCTTTGGCGCTGGCCACATCGCGCGCATGAAAAATCATGCCCACCGGATAGGAAAGCTGCGCCAATTGCATCAGGCAGATCAGCACCAGCCCGGTCACCAACGGGCAGATGACCGATTCTTTCTCCGCCGCGCCGGTTTTCACCCATTGCCAGGCGAAGGTTAAAAGCGCGGTCAGCGAAGCCGCCGCCAGCCCAAGGATACCGGTGCGCAATAATATACTTTGCCAGACATGTTCCCAGCTGAAGCCGCCGGGCAACCCACCGAAAAGCGGGTAGATATGCTCCACCGCGCCGCGCCCGGTAATGGCAAAAAGCGCAATCATGCACAGCCCGGACAGCCCGGTAATCCACATGGCCGAACGGCGCAGCGGCCGGTGTGCCATGGCCAACAAAAACAACCACACCAACAATGCCAGCCAGAAATAAAAGCTGATGATAAATGTTTCGTAACCAAAACTACGGCTATCCATCAAACGGTAAAGGCTCTCAATCTGCAAATCTTTGATCACATAAATGGCGATGGCGGCAGCCAGCAACGTGCCAACACCGGTGCGCCAGTGCCAAATCAGCCTCAGCCCGGCCAAACCGATAATGGCACTGTAAAGTCCCCAGAACAGGCTGTAATGTAGCTTGGCCAGTTGGCAGAAATGCGGCTGGGCGTCTGCGTCACACATCAGGGGCAGCAGCATGAACTGATAATTCAGCAGCCACGCCACGCCACCAAGAAACACCGCAGAGCCAAGCAGCTTCACCAATAAGAAAATCCGCATTTTCTCACCCCGTCAAACGGCGGCGGCCAGACGCACAAGCCCGGCAGCGTTAAGCAACGCTGGCTTCCGGTGCCGTTTCGTCATCAATATTACCGTCCAGATCGCCCGGTGCGCCCTCTTCCACCACACCGGTGGCCAGCTGACGGATTTTCTGCTCAATCTCATCGCGGATGGCCGGGTTGTCGTTGAGGAATTGCTTGGCATTTTCGCGCCCCTGCCCGATGCGCTGATCCTTATAGGAGAACCACGAGCCGGATTTTTCTACCAGATCCGCCTTCACGCCAAGATCCAGAATTTCCCCGGTTTTGGAGATGCCCTGCCCGAACATAATGTCAAATTCCACCACTTTAAACGGCGGCGCAACCTTGTTTTTCACCACTTTACATTTGGTGGTGTTGCCCACGGCCTCGTCCTTATCCTTAATGGAGCCGGTACGGCGAATATCAATCCGCACGGAGGCATAGAATTTCAGCGCATTGCCACCGGTCGTGGTTTCCGGGTTTCCGAACATCACGCCAATTTTCATGCGAATCTGGTTGATAAAAATAACGGTGCAGTTCGTGCGGGAGATGGTGCCGGTAAGCTTCCGCAGCGCCTGACTCATCAAACGCGCCTGCAGCCCCATGTGAGAATCACCCATTTCGCCGTCAATTTCCGCCTTTGGCGTAAGCGCCGCCACGGAGTCGATAATCACAACATCCACCGCACCGGAACGCACCAGCGTATCGCAGATTTCCAGCGCCTGCTCCCCGGTATCCGGCTGCGAAACAATCAGGTTATCCACATCCACACCCAACGCCTTGGCATAGACCGGATCCAGCGCATGTTCCGCATCAATAAAGGCCGCCGTGCCGCCTTTTTTCTGGCATTCGGCAATAACGTGCAAGGTCAGCGTGGTTTTACCGGAGCTTTCCGGGCCATAAATTTCAACCACCCGGCCGCGCGGAATGCCGCCCACGCCCAGCGCCAGATCCAGCCCCAAAGACCCGGTAGAAATGGCCGCTACTTTTTGAACCTGCCCTTCACCCAGTTTCATGATAGAGCCTTTGCCAAAGGATTTCTCAATCTGGCTGATGGCGGTTTCCAATGCTTTCTGTTTGTCCATAGGTGCCTCCCAGCGCTGCGGGTTAGTCGAATAACCGCATGAATTATCGTCTTTTTGTTGCCAGGATGACGCATTCCACCCTTGGCATAGAGGCAACATACGGGTTTTGAGCGTAAAATACTAGCGGGTTTCTGGGCTTTTTGTGCATGCTGGATGGTTATGGATGCAAACCCAATGGAAACACCGCCCACCGAGGCGCCGCCGGGCGCCGGCATAGCGCCATCCGCGCCGGATGTGGTGCCGGGCGGCATCAATAATATTCACTGGACGCCGCCGGATGTTTCCTTCCGGCCGCTGACGTTAAAAGTGAAAGAAAATGCTGAATTTAAACCCCAAACCTATCATGTCTGGGGCATGGACGGCGTGCCGATGGCGGTGGAAGCCGCCACCGCGAAAGAGGCGCTGGAGAAATCCGGCGTGACGCAGCCCGTGCGGGTGGCGCGGGTGGGATTACGGCTGGATGGGCTGATTTCTGCCGATCGCCTGCGGGAATTCCAGCAACAGGCCGAAGCACCGGCCAGCCCCACGCCAGAAACAACAGAAAAAGAATAATAGACGCCCTACGCGCCTTGCAGCAACCCTTGCAGCTTTGCGCACAGCGCGTCTCCGCTATGGGTGTTGGCTCGCAGGGAAACTTCGCCCACCCCCACCACGGCAATCACGGAGGCACCTTTTTTATCCGCCTTTTTCATCCGCTTGGAAAGATTGCCCTGCGCAAAAAGCTCCGCCACATGGCCGGCCTCACGCAATGTGTCCAGCAGCGACAGGGCGCGGGCATTAAACTCATCCCCGTCCGGAATCACCGCCACCTTCAGCGCACGCTCCGGCACTAACGCACTCAGCAGCAGCAGCCGCTCAATGCCAGCCGCACAGCCCACCGCCGGGGTTTCCGCGCCGCCCATCTGGCCGATCAGCCCGTCATAGCGTCCGCCGGCCAGCACCGTGTTCTGTGCACCCAGCTCGCTTTCTTCCACCACAAATTCAAACACGGTATGGTTATAATAATCCAGCCCGCGCACAATGCTGTGATCCATCACATACGCAATACCGCGCGCGCTCAGCCCCTCTTGCACCGCCGCCAGAAAGGCGTTTGCCCCGGCGGTGTAATATGCCGAAAGTTGCGGCGCACCGGCGCAGATTTTCTGGTCATTCGCATCTTTGGAATCCAGAATCCGCAGCGGGTTCTGTTCCAGCCGCCGTTGGCTGTCTTCAGAAAGCTCGGTTCGATAAGGCGCCAGATACGCCACCAGCGCTTCCCGGTGTGCCTCGCGGCTTTCAGCATCACCCAGCGAGTTCAGCCGCAGCGTCACCCGCCCCTTCACATGCAGCTTTTTCAGCAGACCGGCCGCCATTGTCATCAGCTCCACATCCGCCAGCGGGGAGCCATCGCCCAGATGCTCAAAATTCAGCTGATGAAATTGCCGCTGCCGGCCTTTTTGTGGCCGCTCATAGCGAAATAACGGTCCCGCTGAAAATAACTTCAGCGGCAGATCCTGCTGCATCCCGTTGCTGATAAACGCCCGCGCCACACCGGCAGTGAATTCCGGGCGCAGCGTCAGGCCTTCGTCATTACGATCCGGAAAGCTGTACATTTCCTTATTCACCACGTCAGAGCTTTCCCCCAGCGTGCGGGCAAACACGTCGGTAAATTCTATAATCGGCGTGGCAAACGGCTCAAACCCATAGAGCGCGGCATAGTCCGATGCGCGCCGCACGATCAACTGGTGCAGCGCCGCCTCCTTGCCGATCAGATCCTTCATCCCACGCGGTGGTTGTAGCTTTGACATGGCGCCTCTATAGCACGCAGCAACAGATTGCACCAGATCGTAACCGGTGGCTTGAATTTCATTTAAAAAAGCCTATCTGATAAAGAGACAAAGGAGATTTTTTATGTCCAACCAACCGATCATTGAAGGTTTAAGGCGTTTGCTGGCCGATAGTTACACGCTGATGCTGAAAACACAAAATTACCACTGGAACGTCACCGGGCCGGGTTTCAAAGGCCTGCATGAACTTTTTGAGCTGCAATATAACGATCTTTTCGCCGCCAATGATGTGATTGCCGAGCGCATCCGCGCCCTGGGGGAAAAAGCCCCCGGCAGTTATAAGGAATTTGCCTCGCTTGCCGCCATCAAGGAGGCAACCGGCGCAGAAAAAGCTGCGGAGATGGTTGCTAATTTAGCAGCAGATCACGCTAAATTAGCAACCAGCATTACACAGCTGATCGAAGCCGCCGGCAGCGCCGGGGATGAAGGCACGGCGGATATTCTCAGCCCACGCATTTCCGCCCACCAGAAACATGCCTGGATGCTGAAAAGCAGCCAGTAACCTCCATCAGAAAAGAGTTCGATTATGCCACGTCTTGTGTTTTTGCCCGGCAGCCTGCGTGAAGGCTCTTTCAACTTTCAACTGGCGCAGGCGGCGGCGAAATTGCATCGCCGACACAAAAACTCACCAAAAACTCACCAATTGTTTCACGTGAAACAATTTTGTTCCCGGCTCGCTCTGCGCTCCCCACAACCCTCCTTCGTCATCCTCGCGCACGCGGGGATCCATGGCTTCCTGCGAAGGCTTTGGTTATTTTATTGGCTGGATTCCCGTTTTCACGGGAATGACTATAAGAGGAGATACTGCGAGCCAGAAGGCTCGCCTCTTCAGTGATGCGCAGCATCTTAGGCTCATTGCGATGTTCAGGAAGAACATCGCAGGAGCAAATTTAAAGAAATAACCCCCACCTGCATCAAAGATGCAGACTCCCCCATGCTTGTCGCGCCGTAGCTTTAGCGAAGGCGGAAAGGGGGAGTTATGTGTGTGTGCCTATGGATACCGTGCGAGCCAGCAGGCGAGATTCTTTAGTCGCCCGCAGGGCGTTAGGCTCATTGCGATGTTCAGGAAGAACATCGCAGGAGCAATCTAAAGAAATGACCCCCACCTGCATCAAAGATGCAGACTCCCCCATAAAGGGGGAGTTATGTGGCACGACACCGCGCGCGAGACTGCGCCAGCGGCACAGAGCGAGCCAGGGGTAAGTCTGTGCCTAAGAGCTGACTTGCAGAAGAGAATCTCTTCCCTCTTCCCTCTTCCCTCTTCCCTCTTCCCTCTTCCCTCTTCCCTCCTATCCCCTGATTCCATTGCACTATGCCGGGTTTTGTGCTATCACCCGCGCCCCATGGCAGCGACAGAAAATCAGAACAGACAGCATTATGACGTGATCGTGATCGGCGGCGGCCATGCCGGCTGTGAGGCCGCTTCTGCCGCCGCGCGCACGGGCGCTGCCACCCTGCTGCTCACCCACAGGCTGGAAACCATCGGCGAAATGTCCTGCAATCCGGCGATTGGCGGCGTGGCCAAGGGCACGCTGGTTAAGGAAATTGACGCACTGGACGGGCTGATGGGGCGCGTGATCGATCAGGCCGGCATTCATTATAAAATGCTCAATCGCAGCAAGGGGCCGGCCGTGTGGGGGCCGCGCGCGCAGGCGGATCGGGCACTTTATCGCAAGGCCATGCAGCGGGAAATTTTCAACATCCCCAACCTCACCACCCTGCCCCATCCGGTGGAAGATTTGATACTGGATGCGCATGGCGACGTCTGCGCGGTCATCACGGAAGATGGTGCGCGCTTTGCGGCAAAAAGCGTGGTGCTCACCACCGGCACATTCCTTAAAGGCATGATTTATGTCGGCGAAGTTGCCACCCCTGCCGGGCGCGTGGGCGAGGCGCCCAGCATTGGCCTTTCCGAAACGCTTTATGGCCTTGGCTTTGCCATGGGTCGCTTAAAAACCGGCACGCCGGCGCGGCTGGACGGGCGCACCATCAACTGGGATGTTCTGGAAAGCCAGCCGGGGGACAGCACCCCCACGCCCTTCTCCACCTTAACGGAGCGTGTCACCGTGCCGCAGATTGCCTGCGCCATGACCTACACCAACAGCGAAACGCACCGCATCATTGCCGAAAACCTTCACCGTTCCCCCATGAAAACCGGGGAAATTACCGGCACCGGGCCGCGCTATTGCCCTTCCATTGAAGATAAGGTGCAGCGCTTTGCCGATAAAGAGCGCCACCAGATTTTTCTGGAACCGGAAGGGCTGGATGACCACACCATCTATCCGAACGGCATCTCCACCTCCCTGCCGGAAGAGGTGCAAATTGCGTTCTTAAAAACCATTCCGGGGCTGGAACAGGCTACAGTAATCCGCCCCGGCTATGCGGTGGAGTATGATTATATCGACCCCAGAGAGCTGCGCCCAACGCTGGAAACGAAGAAAGTGCCGGGGCTGTTTCTGGCCGGGCAGATTAACGGCACCACCGGCTATGAAGAGGCCGGCGCGCAGGGGCTGATCGCAGGTTTGAATGCCGGTTTTAAAGCGCGGGGCGAAGCGCCCTTCACGCTGGATCGCTCGCAGGCCTATATCGGTGTGCTGATTGACGACCTCATCACGCGCGGCACGAATGAGCCTTACCGCATGTTCACTTCCCGTGCGGAATATCGCTTAAGCCTGCGGGCGGATAATGCCGATCTGCGCCTTTCGCCGCTGGGGCTGGAGCGCGGCATCCTCAGCGCGCGGCGGCAGGTGGCCTTTGCTGAAAAATCCGCCCGGCTGGCACAGGCCAGAGCCACCCTGGCGGGGCTTTCTCTCACGCCGTTTGAGGCGGAAAAACATGGCTTAAGCCTGCGTCAGGATGGTGTGCGGCGCAACGCGATGACCCTTCTTGCGCGGCCGGAAGTCCATTTTGAAACATTGGCAAAAATCTGGCCGGCGCTGGCGGAAATCACGGCGGATATTCAACAGCAGCTGGAGATTGAAGCCCTCTATGAGGGCTATCTGAGCCGGCAGGATGCCGATATCCAAACCTTTAAAAAGGAAGAAGCCCTTTCCATTCCCGCCACCATTGATTATGAAAAAATCGGCAGCCTTTCCAATGAAATCAAGGATAAGCTAATGACGCACCGCCCACAAACCGTGGGGCAGGCAGGCCGCATTTCCGGCATCACACCCGCCGCCATCAACGCGCTGGTGGTGCATCTTTATCAGCTTAAAAACGCGGCGTAAGTGGCCTAAACCAAAACGCCGCCAACTGTTTAAAATTGAAGAATTCTTAGGCACCGTTAGCTAATTATGAGTATTTTGCCATGAGCCTGATTTTGCTGAAGAACAAGGAAAAATTCGCCAATAATAGTGGCGCTATTTTTAAGAAGTTTTCCGCCGTTATTCGGCAAAATCAGCCATGGCTCGTTGCGCCTTTGGTGCACCCTTCTATGTTGGCCTGCCTCCGGCAGGACGGGTTGCGCCAGCAACAAAATACTCATAATTAGCTAGCAGTGCCTATGATGGCTGTGTTATTTCGTCACAGATGACACAGTCCTACGATGCACAGTTAAACCGCTATCTCACGCTGCTGGTGCAGTGGAACGGAACGCACAACCTCATTCGCTATCACAATGAGGCAGAGCTGAAGGCGCGCCATCTGGCCGATTCCATGCAGCTGCTGGATCACCTGCCGGGCGATGGCAAAACCCTGATTGATCTTGGCTCCGGCGGCGGGCTGCCGGGGCTGGTGCTTGCCATCATGCGACCGGATATGGCGGTGCATCTGGTGGAATCGGTGAAGAAAAAGGCCGCGTTCCTGAAACATTGCGCGCTCACTTTGCCCTGCCCGAATGTAACCGTGCATGCGGCGCGGATTGAGGCCGCCGCCCTGCCAAAAGCGGATGTGATCACCGCGCGCGCGCTGGCCGCCCTGCCCCTCTTGCTGCATTATGCCGCGCCTTTATTGAAGCCGGGCGGGCAATGCCTGTTTTTAAAAGGGGCGCAGATAGACGAAGAAATCACCGCCGCGCAACATGCCGGCTGGCAGGCGGATTTTCAGACCACGCCCAGCGCTGTGCCGGCGGAAGATGGCAGAAATGGCGCGATTCTAAGCGTTTCCAACCTGTTATTTACCGGGTAAGTGCCGTCATTTTAACGCTCGCCGTGGCGCGGAAAAATCGCTAAGAAAGAGCTATGGCACGAAACGAAAACTGTATTATTTACGCCGTGGTGAACCAGAAAGGCGGGGTGGGCAAAACGACCACGGCAGTGAATCTGGCCACCGGCTTTGCCGCCATCGGCAGGCGGGTGCTGCTAATTGACGCCGACCCGCAGGGCAATGCCAGCACCGGGCTGGGCGTGCCGCCGCGCGAGCGTGAACAGAGCTGTTATGATGTTTTGTTGCAAGAATGCAGCCTGCAGGAGGCCGTGGTTAAAACACGCGTGCCAAATCTTTTTCTGATTCCTTCCGTGGTGGGGCTGGCGGCCATTGATGTGGAAATGGCAAATATGGTGGATCGTGAATTTGTCCTGCGGGATGCCATCAATGACGGTGAGGATTTTTACGATTTTATTATTATTGATTGCCCGCCATCACTGGGGCTGCTGACGGTGAACGCCATGGCCGCCGCCACCGGGCTGATTGTGCCGCTGCAATGTGAGTTTTATTCGCTGGAAGGGCTGGCGCATCTGCTGCAAACCATGGAGCTGGTTCAAAAAAACCTGAACCCCGGATTGGAGCTGGAGGGCGTGCTGCTGACGATGTATGACCGCCGTAATAAACTGACCGAACAGGTGGCCGCTGAGGTGCGGGACTATCTGGAAGACAAAGTGTTTCAAACCATTATTCCACGCAATGTGCGGCTTTCCGAAGCGCCGTCTCATGGCAAGCCGGCCATTATTTATGATTATAAATGCCCCGGCTCGCAAGCCTATCTGCATCTGGCGCGGGAAATTCTCAAACGCCTGGCGGAATAGGTTCCTTTTCCCAAAATAGCGCTATCTAAATTGCCACCTTCCTAAATCCTTCATTTCGCTTTAAGGATAGAGGTGAAAAGGTGAGGATTTTATGGCACAAAAAGGATTAGGAAAGGGCTTAAGCGCCCTGATTGCGGAACGCAACGCCGCCACCGGGCTGGGCAGCAATATAACGGATCAGCCCCCTCAGCAGGCTACGCTTTCCGTGGATCATATCGTTCCCGGAACATTTCAGCCGCGCAGCTTTTTTAACGAGGATGAGCTGGCCTCGCTGGCGGAATCCATCACCGCAAATGGCGTGGTGCAGCCCATTTTGGTGCGCCCGCGCAGCGGGGAGGGCACGGCAAAGGAATATGAAATTATCGCCGGGGAGCGGCGCTGGCGGGCGGCACAAATGGCCAATCTTTCCGAGATTCCCGTCATTATCATGGCGCTGGACAACCAAAAGGCGCTGGAAATTGCCATCGTGGAGAATGTGCAGCGGCAGGATCTGCAACCGCTGGAAGAGGCGGAGGGCTATCAACGGCTGCTGGACGAATTCAGCTACACGCAGGAAAAACTCTCCGGCGTGATCGGCAAAAGCCGCAGCGTGATTGCCAATAGCGTGCGGCTGCTGTCCTTGCCGGCGGATGTAAAAGAAAAGCTGAGTAACGGGCAATTGAGCGCCGGGCATGGCAGGGCGCTGCTAACGGCGGATGATCCTTCCCATCTGGCAGCGCAGATTGTCAAACGCGGATTAAACGTCCGGCAGGCGGAGCTTCTGGCAAAGCAGGCACAGCAGGAAACCACCCGGCGCACGCGCCCCACCCACGCGGAAAAGCCTGAAGAAATCACAATTCTGGAGCAGAAGCTTGCCTCTGCCACCGGGCTGGATGTGGTGATTCAACCCAAAAAAGAGGGCGGAGAAGTGCGGCTGACCTTCCATTCCGGTGCGGAGCTGGAGCGGCTGGTGCTGCTGTTGACGGGCGAGGAAAACCACAGCAATATCGCAACCATTCGCAGCCTTTAGCGCGCCGAGACCCAAAGAAAATGAGGGAAATTTCCTCGACAGCGGCTTTTTTTTGAGACATAAGGCGGACATGCGCCTGAGTCAGTATTTATTGCCGGTTCTCAAGGAGAACCCCAAGGAAGCGGAGATCACCTCGCACCGGCTGATGCTGCGTGCGGGCATGGTGCGGCAGGTTTCCAGCGGCATTTATAGCTGGCTGCCGCTGGGGCTGAAAGTGCTGCGGAAGATTGAGCGCATTGTGCGCGAGGAAATGGAGCTGGCCGGCGCAGTAGAATTGCTGATGCCAACCATGCAACCCGCTGAATTATGGAAGGAATCCGGGCGCGGTGACTATGGCAAGGAAACCTTGCGCGCCGTTGACCGCCATGGGCGGGAGCTGATTTATGGCCCAACCAATGAAGAGGTTATCACCGATATTTTCCGGAAAAATGTCAAAAGTTACAAGAACCTGCCGCTGAATCTGTTCCATACACAATGGAAATTCCGCGATGAAATCCGCCCGCGCTTCGGGGTGATGCGCGGCCGCGAATTTCTGATGAAAGACGCCTATAGCTTTGATCTGGATGAGGCGGCGGCGAAGGCATCCTATGTCCGCATGTTCCGCGCCTATCTGAGGATTTTTAAGCGGCTGGGCGTCCGCGCCATTCCTTTTTCGGCCGATACGGGGCTGATTGGCGGCAATTTAAGCCATGAATTTCAGATTCTGGCCAAGACCGGCGAAAGCGCCATCTATTATGACCGTGCCCTGGAAGATGCCATTGATGGCGGGGAAGGGGATGTTGATCGTTTGCGCAAATTTTATGCCATGGCGGACGAAAAACATGACCCGGCCAACTGCAATGTTCCGGCAGATCAGCTGGTTAGCGCGCGCGGAATTGAAGTGGGGCATATCTTTTATCTGGGAACCAAATATTCCGACGCCATGGGCGCAAAAATCAAAACCGCCGAAGGCAAGGACATCGCCGCCCATATGGGCTGTTACGGCATTGGCGTTTCGCGGCTGGTGGGTGCGGTGATTGAAGCCAGCCACGACGAAAAAGGCATCATCTGGCCGGAAAATGTTGCGCCGTTTGCGGTGGGGCTGGTGAACATCAAAGCCGGGGATGCAGAGTGTCGTTCCGCATGCGAAACAATTTATGCCACGCTCCGGCAAAAAGGTGTGGACGTGCTTTATGATGATCGGGATGAATCCGCCGGGACGAAGCTGGCCAGCATGGAGCTGATCGGCCTGCCCGCCGTGATTGCTATTGGCCCGCGCGGGTTGAAAGACGGAACGGCGGAGGTAACTTTCCGCGATACGGGCACCAAGGAAACCATGAAGCTGCACACGGTGGCGAATTTATTTTAATCCACGCCTGATGGCACCTCACCGGCATAAAAAAGCCCTGCTCTGATATGTGAGAACAGGGCTTTTCAGCAGCGGTTAATGTTAGCCGATAATACTAAAATCCGCCGTGGTAAGGCTGTTTTCAGTAATATTTTGCAATGTCACCATGCTCACGGAAGAAAGCTCCACAATAGCGCTGCCATCCGCATAGGTTACTGCTGCCAGCGCGGCGGTGGCATCCGCAAAGGCCAGCGTGGTGAAGGTGAGGATATCGGTACCGGAAGTAAAGTCGGTAATCACATCTTCACCAATGAAAAGCTCCGGGCTGGAAAAATAGAAATTATCGTTGCCTTCACCGCCGGTGAGGGTGTCGTTGCCTAAGTTACCATCCAGCGTATCGTTGCCGGCATTGCCCAGCAGGGAATCATCCCCGCCACCGCCATAAACCACATCATCACCCAGATTGCCGTCAATAGTGTCGTCACCCAGATTGCCGTTAACCGTATCATTGCCCTGGCCACCGCGCACGTCATCATTATCCGCGCCGCCCAGCACGCGGTCATCGCCCAGATTGCCGTTAACCGTATCATTGCCGGCATTGCCATTGAGGAAGTCATTATCGCCGCCACCCAAAAGCGAATCCGCATCCGCGCCGCCTTTAATGCTGTCTATACCGGCATTGCCGTTGATCGTGTCGTTACCGTCGCCGCCTTCAATCGTGTCATTGCCACCCAGGCCGCGCAGGAAATCCGCCCCGCCCAGACCGGCGAGAAATTCGGCAATATCGGAACCGTCAATGCTGTCCGCCCCTTCGGAGGCGGTACTGCTGCCACCCGAACCGGAGCCGGAACCATCATCATCGGCAAAAATAAAGTTGGACGCGTTCAGCCCGGCCAGATCAAACAGGCTGGTGAGGTTCAGCACCAATGTTTGCGAGGCATTGGTTACGGATGCATTGGTGTTGTTATCATTCATGGTGATGGTCAGCTGGTCATAAGATGTGACGGTGGTGCCGGAAAGATCAATCTTATCGCCGGACTCAAAATCCATCACCGTGCCGCCCAGAATGCCGGGCAGAGAACGCTCGATAAAAACGAAGGTGTCATCCCCCGTGCCACCAATGAAGAAAGGCACACCGGAAGAACCGTCCAGCGTGTCGTTCCCGCCATTGCCGAAGGTATAATTCGTGCTGTTGGAAGGCTGCAAAAGATCATTTCCGTCCGTGCCGTCCAGCGCAGTGGTGAAGGGCAATAACAGGTTGCTCTGCGTGGTGACCGTTGCCGGCGCCGTTTGGCTTAAGCCAAGGGTTGTGCGCAATTGTTGGCCAATGATGTTGTTTGACATGAATTCTCTCCTTCATTAATTTTGATCACGATGATCCGGCGAAACATAGCGATTTTTATGGATTCTTCTATCAAAAAGATCATGTTTTTTCGCATCCTTTTTTTGGTTAATCCTGTGGATAAACTGTGGACATCCTTTTAACAAATCATGAACTCTTTTATCTTTATTCACCGCCCGTTGGTTTTGCCACCCTTGCGGCGGCTCTTTCCCACATAACGTGCCAGACTATCCCCATCATCCGGCCTGTGAATTATTATTTAGCCGTTTAAACTGACTGTTTTTTTATTCACATCTTTTTTGGTTTTATCTTCTCTTTTAAAATCAATATTCTGAATGATTTATTCAGCTGTTATTCCCTTTTTATTCACAGGTGGATAAGCTGTTGATAAAGGGTGATTTGATCATTTTATTCACCAAGTTCACAGGCCTATTATGCATTATTATTTATTATTCTTTTGTGTATTTGTTTTATTCTGAAACAGGTGAACGGCGAGTCATTTCATATAATTAGCAATTTACAAGTACCGAGAGATCGGGTAGTTCCTAACCTTTTTGCGCATGCGAAATTGACAAACATGAGGAACATATGGGATCGGCTAACCATTTGGAGAACAATGAAAGTTCAAAAAAGGGTACGCGTGAGAAAGATAATATTATTGCAATGGAAAAAACAGTTTTAAAACCCAAAGAAGAATCCGGCGAAGCCTTAATGGATGTTTCTGCCTTAATGCAGATGCTTGACCGTAACCGTAATACCATTGATGGGACACCGTTGGCGTTGGAAGAGGACTCCGTTTCGGAGGTTAAGAAAACATCCTCTCGCTTTTCTCTTGGGCTGGATATTCCAAGCAAAAAATCAAAATCAAAAGAATCAAAAACACCTGCAAATGACGTGGTGATTGAGGCTTCGGAAAAAAAGATGGAGACAGCGCAAAATGATGATGAAGCTGTTACGCATCCCGGCGAAGCTTCGTCTGAAGCCTTCGTCCTGGAGGAAGAAAAAAGCACCGTCCCTTACCGTTCCGTTTCACTGGAATCAAAAAATAATTTTTTGTCACCGGCAATGATTCTGGCCGTGATTCTGATGGGGCTGATTGCCTCATTATTCTTTCTGGATAAACTGGCCGGAAAATGGGTGAATGAAGGCATTTCCGATCTGCGGGAAGATATTGTTATCTCTCCTCCGGTCGATAATGAAAAGAGAGTGGCGGATTCGGTTGCACAAGACGTGCAGGGTTCAGCGCTTTTGGCAAAACCGGAAGTAACATCTGAAGAAATAGTTCAACAGGCGGTAGAGCTTTCATTGCCGGAATTAAATGAGCCGCTGTTGAAAATTGAGGCGGAGGAAGCTCGCGTTGTGAATACTCCGGCGCGTCCGGCAGCTGTGATGCCTTCTAAAACCCAGCTTTTAGACCTTCTTAACCAATAATTTCTTCACAATTGGAATAAATTTATGATGACCCGAATGCTTTTTTCTATGTTGCGACCTCTGGTAATATGTGCGTGTTTCTTTTCTGTCATGGCCGGGTTTTCTGCCAGCGCGGGGGAAGCGATTGGTATTGTCACCGGCACGGAAACAGGAACCTATTACCGGTTTGGTCAGGATATTGCGAAGGTGGCGGCAAAGGAAAAGATTGCGGTGGAAATTAAGCCGTCTGCCGGCTCCATTGCCAATATTGAACGGATTGCCAGCGCTGAAAATGCCGGGTTGGGCATCGTGCAATCTGATGTTTTAGGGTTTTTAACCCGCTCCGAGCAACCGCAAAGTCGGAAAATTGCTCAGAATCTGCGTCTGGTATTTCCTTTTTATCAGGAGGAAGTTCATTTGGTGGCGCAGCGCGAGATACAGTCATTACAGGATTTAAACGGTAAAACCCTGGTGGTGGGAAATGCCGGAAGCGGCAGTTGGCTGACGGCGATGAATATTCTGAACCTGACCGGGGTGAAGCCGGGGCGTTTACTTCGCCTTTCTCCGGATGAAGGGCTGGTGGCCGTGCTGCGTGGTGAGGCCGATGCAACCCTGCTGGTGGCCGGAAAGCCAATGAAATTAATCAGCAATCTTTCGCGGTTAGCAACAAATCAGGACTATCAGCCTCTGCTGGCCAATCTTCATCTGGTGCCGGTTGTGGATGCATCATTGAATGAGGAATATGAAAAAGCCGAAATTCCGGCCGGAAGCTATATTTTTGAGCAGGAAGCCACGCCCACGGTGGCGGTGCGCGCCCTGCTGGTGGCCTATGATTTTGCCGGAGATCAAAACCACTATGCCATCCAAAGATGTGCGCAGATTCGTGATCTTTCCAAAGCAATGGCGCGGCATATGTCCGTATTGCGGATGGAAGGCCACGAGAAATGGAAGGAAGTTCGTCTGGATGCCAATGTTACCACCTGGAAGCGTGACGAATGCTCTTTTACCAAGGAAGAAACATTGCCGCTGGAAAACGAACTTCTGAATCTTATTCGTTAAGCCCGTATCTGACGAATGGAGGGGGTGATGAATCCCTGCTTGCAGCGGGCGGGGCGGGGTGGTAGCTCTTTTTTCCTATGCTGAGTTTTTCCGCCGCCGATTATGTGCTCTTCATCGCAACCTATCTGATTGCCTCCGTGCCTTATGGAGTGATTATTGCCCGTTTTTCCGGCACCGGAGATTTGCGCCAGCAAGGAAGTGGCAATATCGGCGCCACGAATATGTTGCGCGTGGGCGGCGTGAGGCTGGGCGTGTTAACCTTCCTTCTGGATGGGCTTAAGGGAATGATCCCGGTGTTAGTGACGCGCTATTATGCCAATCATGGCGTGATTTTAGAAGCCAGCGTGCCGATTGTGGCGGTGATTGCCGTGTTGGGGCACATGTTTCCGATCTGGCTGAAATTTAAAGGCGGCAAAGGGGTGGCAACCACGATGCTGGTGCTGGTGGCGCTGTATTGGCCGCTTGGGCTGGTGGCCTGCGCCGTGTGGCTGGGCGTGTTTTTCATGACGCGTATTTCTTCACTCTCCGCGCTGCTGGCAATGATTGCCGTGCCAACCATCGCACTCTTTATGGTAGAATTAATCGGGCATTTTTCCGCCTATGCCTGCTTTGCAATCAGTATTATGGTCATTGCGCGGCATCATCAGAACATTCAGCGCCTGATTAATGGCGAAGAGCGCCGCCTGCGCTGAGTATGAGGGAGAAAATGGGTGGAGAAACTTCCTGAAAGAGAAAAAATTGCGCGGCTGCGGCTGGCGCGAACGCATGGCATTGGCGCGCGGGCATTTAAGGCGCTGCTGAAACAATATGGCACGGCGGCTGCGGCGATTGATGCCATTGACGGCGCGGCGCTGGACGGGCGGCAGCGGGTTATTCACGTGATTCCAATGGATGAGGCGGAAAAGGAAATGGCGGCGCTGGAGGCGCTGGGCGCGGCGCTGATCGTTTATGGCGACGCAGATTATCCCTCGCTGCTGGCAACGATTATTGACCCGCCCATCGTGCTGACGGCGCGCGGCAACCCAGCGCTGCTTGGGCACTGTTCGCTGGCGGTAGTGGGTGCGCGCAATGCCAGCCTTCCGGCGCAGAAATTAACCGAGCAACTGGCCAAACAAACGGCGGGTGACGGCATTGTGGTGGTTTCCGGGCTGGCGCGTGGGGTGGATCGCGCGGCGCATCTGGGGGCACTAAAGGCCGGCGGTGGTACGGTGGCGGTGGTGGCCGGTGGGGTGGATCATATCTACCCGCAGGAAAACACCAGGCTTTACCATGATATTATTGCACAAAACGGGGTGGTGATTGCAGAAATGAAGCTGGGTGCCGCGCCACGGGCGGAACATTTCCCGCGCCGGAACCGCATTATTTCCGGGCTTTCCCGCGCCACATTGGTGATGGAAGCGACGAAACGCTCCGGCTCGTTGATTACGGCGCGGATGGCGGCGGAGCAGGGCAGGGAAGTGCTGGCCGTGCCCGGCTTTCCGATGGACGCACGGGCGGAGGGGCCAAATAAATTAATTCGTGACGGCGCAACGGTGATCACCGCGCCGGAAGACCTGGAAGAAGCGCTGGCGCAGCTCAGATCCTCCGATGGCGTGGCGCAGCCGGCCTTTTTAGAAGAAGCGGCGCTGTATGATGATGAGCCGGAAGCATGGCAGAATTTACTGGACTGGCCTTTGGGTGAGCCTCTTCGGGAAGCGCGGCACAGCCCGGACAGGGCGGCGGAAATTTCGCCGGCAGGGCCAAAGAAGGCCGCGCCGGAAGGAAGCTCAGAGCGGCCGCCCGCCGTGCTGGCGCTGCTTGGGCATTACCCGGTGACGGTGGATGCGCTGGCGGAACAAAGCCAGCTGCCGCATGCGCGCCTGGCGGTGGAGCTGCAAAAACTGGAACTTTCCGGTCAAATCGTCCGACATCCGGGCAATCGCGTAAGCAAGGCCGGCTAACATGCCGGCGACAAAAGTTTAAAAGCGCGTTTGTGATGTGACAAGCCGCCGCAAACGGCGTGGGGAAAAAGCCAATCCGTGGAATAGAGATGCGGTGGCGTGAAATCCATGGCATAATTTAAGGGTGAAGGTTGCCCCATAAGTAAGAAAGGGGCGGTTTTTTCTGCAGAAGGCAATGCGGAGAGGGGGAGATAGCAGCGTGACATTTAGTAAAAATTTAGTTAAAATATAAGCATGTTTGCAACCAAAAAGCCAGCGAAGGATGCTCAGCCAAATGCTGACCTGCAAGAACAGGAAGTGCCGGAATTTATTCCGCAGGCCTGCCATGTCAGCCCGCAGACGGTGATTACCAAGAATGGCGAGCTGATGCAGGTGATTAAAATCACCGGCTTTGAGTTTGAGAGTGTTAAAACATCCGGAAACGAAATTCTAACGGTAAGACAGGCGCTTAGAAAGGCTCTGCGAGAGGCGCTAAAGGGCGATAACGTGGCATTTTGGGTGCATACGCTGCGCCGGCGAACCGACCTCTCAACCACCGGGGAGGAGGATAATATATTTTCTTCCCGGCTGCATGAGGACTGGGTTTCACGCAATCAATGGGACGAGCAATATACCAACGAGCTTTATATTTCCGTGCTGATGGAGGGAGATCGCTACTCCATGTTTGACCCGGCGACCTTTGTTTCCAGCCTGCTGCCGAATAAATTTATCGCTAAAACCCTGCGCCAGATTGAGGAGCGCGAGGGCGAATTGAACCTTCTGGTGGGGCGGATACTGAAACGGCTGAAAGCCTATGGCGCACGGCGGCTGGGTACGCGGGTGATTCAGGGAGAAGAATTCTCTGAAATTGGAGAATTCTTAAGCAAGCTGCTGAATTTAGCGCCCGAACCAATGCCCATGGCGGAGGTGGATATGAGCGAGCTTCTGCCCAGCCATGCCATTTTATTTGGGAATAATCTGATTAAAGTGCAAGGCGAAACCGGGCAGCATTATGCTGCCTTGTTCACCATTAAGGAATATCATGAAGTCTCCACCGAGATGGTGGATAATATTCTGCAGCTGCCGGAAGAATTTATCATCACCGAAACTTTCGACTTCATTGACCAGCAAGAGGTGCAGGAGCATTTCAGCGTGCGCTATGAGCTGCAAAAGATAGCGAATGATGAAGAATTGATGCGCGTTTCCGGCGTGAAAGAGCTGATGGATGATGATGCAAAAGACCCGAAACATCGCTATGGCAAGCACCAGATCAGCATGATGGTGCTGGAAGATTCCCGCGAGCGGCTGGAAGAAAAAATGCGAATGTTTGTGCGCGCCTTCCGGGATTTGGGCATTGCCGTGGTGCGGGAAGATATTTTCATGGAGGAGATTTACTGGTCGCAGCTTCCGGGGAATTTCCCTTTTCTCAAGCGCCTCACGCCGCTGCGTCTGAAGCATGTTGGCGGCTATGCCTCGCTCTATAATTTTCCGGCCGGCAAGCTGCATGGCAATCGCTGGGGGGACGCGGTGACCGTGTTCCGCACGGCGCATGGCACGCCCTATTTCTTCAATTTTCACTATGAGGATAACGGCCATACTTTCATCGTAGGCCCGTATGGTGCGGGTAAAACGGTGTTGATGAATTTCCTGATTTCCGAGGCAATGAAAATACATCCGAAGCTGTTTTTCTTTGACCAGCAGCGTGGCTCCGAAATTTTCCTCCGCGCCATTGGCGGGCAATATCAGCGCCTGCGGCTGGTTGGGGACAGGAAAAAGCGGCTGCGGTTTAACCCGCTGCAACTGGCGGACAGCCCGGAAAATCGCGCATTTCTGCAGAGCTGGCTGACCTTGCTCATCACTGACGGCAATGAGGTATTAGAAGCGCGTTATCTGAATGATGATGTGCGCCACCGGCTGGCACAGCTGGTGGATCACGCGATGAACCTGCCAGTGGCAAAGCGGCAACTCTCCGAAGTAATTGAGGCTTTCTTCCCGCTGAGGGGAAAAACAAGAAGCCCGGCAGAGCTGGAAGAAGAGGCCATGAGGCGCGTTATGCAGGGCTTATCGGCGGATGCGTCCGACGAAACACTGGAAGAGCGGCTTTCCGCCTGGGTGGCAGAGGGCACGTATGCCGCGCTATTTGATAATGCGGCGGATGATTGGCAGCTGGATGAAGGGCGGGTTTTTGGCCTTGATATGACCGAAATGGTGGAAGCAAGGCGGCCGGTGGCGCCGCTGATGTTTTACCTGCTGCACCGGATTGAGGAGCAGCTGGATGGCAGCCCGTGCCTGGTGGTGCTGGACGAGGCCTGGGCGTTGATAGATAATGCCATGTTCCGCACAAGGCTGCATGATTGGCTGGCGCGGATGCGGGCAAAGAATGCCGTGGTGATTTTTGCAACGGAAAGCATCCAAAAAGCAGAGCAAAGCCCGCTGACTCAGGCGCTTTCCGATGAGATTGAGACGAAAATTTTCCTCCCGAACCCGGCAGCCAGTCCGGAGGGCTATGCCCATGTTTTCGGGCTGCGCCCGGAAGAATTCGCCATGCTTTCCGGCATGGAAAGCGCGCGCCGGCAATTTCTGCTGAAGCATAATGTGGACGCGGTGGTGGCGGAGCTGAATTTAGCCGGCATGACGGATGCGCTGGCCACCCTGGCGGCAAAAACCGAAACACTGGCCATGATGGAAGGCGTTATGCTGGATGCCGGGCAGGATGTTGCCAACTGGTACCCGGTGTTCTGTCGCCGGTTGCAGGGCGAGGAGCTGCCGTGAGGGCGCTGGCCGCGCGGTGGCAGGATCAGCCCTGCTGGTTAGGCTTCTTTGCCGCGCTGCTGGTGGCGGC
>JAUIEX010000071.1 GCA_030429725.1 Alphaproteobacteria bacterium | reverse complement strand
AAATATGTGAACGCTCATAATACTTATTTTTAGAATGTTTCATAGTGACTTAGCATAACCTAAATTGTGCTAAAGTTCACCAGACCCATGTTAGAAAGAATATTAATTCTCCAGATTCGCTATCTAAAAGGCTGCAAAAAGTTCTATCAACTAGTGCCTATTTGGTGCTTAGATATATGTCATAGAGGCTATAATTTAGTTAACCTGCTGAAATATATGGCGCGCCCGGAAGGATTCGAACCTCCGACCGCCTGATTCGTAGTCAGGTACTCTATCCAGCTGAGCTACGGGCGCGCGTTGAAGATGCCGCGCACTATAACTAAAAGCGTTTGAAGCTCAAGCGGTATTTTCATATGGTATGACGGTGCAGGCTTTGGCATAAGGTGCACTGAGATGTGCCACTGGGGGAGTTGTGATGGTTGTTAATATTTTTGAGTTTTTTTTCGTGTATCTGGCAACATGGTGGATTACGCTTTTTGTGGTGCTGCCCTTTGGTGTGGAGCGTGACGATTATCCACAGGCCGGGCATGATTCCGGCGCGCCAATAAAGGCAAACATTAAGAAAAAATTTCTGATTAATAGTGTGTTAGCATTTTTTGTGGCACTGGCGATCTATCTGCCATTTGCCATGGGCTGGCTGAGCCTGAAAGATTTGGCCAAAGATGGCTGGGGCATTTAGCCCGCTTTTGTGCCAGCGGCAGAATGAAGGCGCCGGATGCACTGCGATAGGAGTGCACATTTAAAATAGTTTTAACGCCGGTTGGCGTCCGGTTGATGTGTTTTAGGTGCAATTTTATAAGAAAGGCGTATGATCTAAGCCATGGAAGTCACAAAGAAAACACGGCAATTGATGCTTTATACGCTGATGACGTTGGTGGTTTTCTATTTTTGTTACCATCTGGTTAGCGGAGATAAGGGTATTTTAGCGCTGTCGCAGCTTTCACATCAAAAGGAACAGGCGGAGCAATATCATAAAGAAGTGGCGGAAGAACGCCGTGAACTTGAAAATAAAGTGATGCGCCTTTACCCGCAATCACTGGATTTGGATATGCTGGAAGAGCGTGCGCGGGAAGTTTTAGGTTATGCTCATGAAGGAGAGCGGGTCTATTACATTGAGCGGGAGCCTCTTGAAACTGCCAAAAATTAGTGGCTGGCTTCGCTGCGTTCCAGCAAGCAGGCATCACCGTAAGAATAGAAACGATATTGCTTTGTGATGGCATGGGCATAGGCGGATTTCATGCTGGCCTGGCCATTAAAGGCGCATACCAGCATAAACAGAGTGCTTTTTGGGGTGTGGAAGTTAGTGAATAACAGATCAACAGCCTTAAAGCGGTAACCGGGTGTGATGAACAGGCGGGTTTCGCCGCTACCGGCATGGATGCTTCCATTGTCATCTGCAACGGATTCCAGAGTGCGCAATGATGTGGTGCCGCAGGCAATAATGCGGCCACCCTTCCGGCGGGTTGCATTAATTTTTTGCGCGGTCTCTTCAGAGATTTCATATTGCTCAGAATGCATGATGTGGTGACGGGTATCTTCCGTTTTTACCGGAAGGAAAGTGCCGGCACCCACATGCAGTGTGAGGAAGCAATGATTGATGCCCTTTGCGTTGAGTGATGCAAGCAGGCCGGGGGTGAAATGCAGGCCGGCGGTGGGGGCGGCAACGCTGCCTTCAACATCTGCAAAGCTGGTTTGATAATCGGCTTTATCCTGCTCCTCGGAGTGTTTTTCGCCGCGTTTTTTCATAATGTAGGGCGGCAGAGGCATGTCGCCCTGTGTCATGAGGCTGTGGTGAAACATTGCGCCGGACTGGTTAAATTGCAGCAAAATAGTGCCATCAGCGTGGCGCGAAAGCGGGGTTGCGGTCAGGCCATCCTTGAAAGTTAGGAGGGTGTTTTCCGCTATTTTCTTTGCCGGTTTCGCAAAGCAATGCCATTGCTCTTCGCCGGGTTTGTTAACGCGCTGATGGAGCAGAATTTCAACGGTGGCGCCGCTGGGCGTGGTGGCAAATAAGCGGGCAGGGATCACCTTGGTGTTATTAAATACAAGCAGGTCATTAGGGCGCAGCAAGTTCGGCAGGGCGATAATGGTGTGATCTGAAACAATGCCCCCGGCGCTGACTTTCATCAACCGTGCGGATTCACGCGGGGTTGCCGGGTGTGTGGCGATGAGTTCATCCGGCAAGTGAAAATCAAAAGCATCAACGCGCATGAAAGGTTACTTGCTTTGGAATAGGTGGTCTTTAGAGCGCTTACTCCGTCACGTCCGCAGCAACGCGCAGGCTCAAGATACGGTCTGGGTTATCCACTTTGCCGCTGCCCGGCGCTCCTTTTTTGATGGCATCAACATGCTCCATGCCTTCGGTGACTTTGCCCCAGGCGGTATATTTTCCGTCCAGATGTGGCGCACGTTCAAACACAATAAAGAACTGAGAATCGGCACTGTTCGGGTTGGATGTTCTGGCCATAGAGACTGTGCCGCGCTCATGCGGAACGTCGTTAAATTCGGCGTCCAGATTCTGGCCGCCGTGGACGGTCGATACGCTCGACCGCGGCGCCGACTCGACTGCTCCGTTCTGGACGCCTGCGGCGATTCGTGAGTGGAATCGAGCCCTTGCGCGCTCGCCCGGCCGCCTCTCTTCGACTGGCACGCCTCTGGCTCTGGGGATCGCCCCGACCACGAACCGGAGGCACCCCATGGCCATCGTCGATCATCGCGAGCGCGAGCCGTGGCTCGCGCTCAACGAGGGCCGCGGCCCGCTCGAAGCGGCTCGGCGCCTCCTCGACCGCGTGCCGCGCGGCCTGATGCCCTCGTTGAGGGCGGAGGAGCCCTCGGCGTGAGTCGCTCAGCCCCCCAGGCGGCGCTCGACGTCCGCCTTCAGCCGCTGCGCCGCCTCCAGATCCGGGCGGGCGGCCAGCACCTGGTTCACCAGGATCAGCGCCTCGGCGTCGCGGCCGAGGTCGTGCACGACGACGGCCAGATTGAACAGCAGCGAGGGGGCGTCGGGCCGCAGCATCAGCGCGTGGCGGTAGGCGATCTCGGCGTCGGCGTAGCGGTGGGCGGCGCGGAAGGCCAGGCCCAGGTTGTTCAGCAGGCTCGGCTTGCGCGGCAGCGAGTCGGGCAGGCTGCCCAGGCCCATCGACGCCTGATCCAGGCGGCCGTGCTGCAGCAGCTTCTCCACCTTCTCGGCGGTCATGCCCTCGCCCACGAGGTGCCGCCACAGCACGTCGCGGGCGGCCTGCAGATCGGCCTCGGCCAGCAGGCGGTCGAGCACGCGGGCCTCCTCGGCGTCGAGGCCGCGCCCCTCGTGGTAGGTGGCCACGATGGTCTCGAGGTCGGGCACCCCGCGCGCCCGCGCCAGCAGCGCCGCCAAGATGCGCAGGCGCATCAGCGCCTCGGGGCT
>JAUIEX010000028.1 GCA_030429725.1 Alphaproteobacteria bacterium | reverse complement strand
CCGGTATAGGCCAGATCGGCCTCCGTCACCGTTGCGCGATGAATTTTACCTTTGAGGAGTTTGAGCATCATGATGTGACTTCCTCCAGATGAGTCTCAAATTCATAGGTTAGCAGCTCCTCGCTGAAGCCACGGTTAGTAGGCAGTATGTCGTTAGCAGTGTGCAGTTTTTTGGAGAGCGAGGCAATCAGACCATTTAACAATTTACCAACTTCTGAGGTTAATGCAGAAAGCTCACTGAAAGATTTCTCGTCTAAAAATCCAAGAGTTTTGGCAATGAGCAATTGGGTATCAATTTCTCCGAGAGAGCCATAGGATATATTCAAAAAATGAAGGAATGTTCTATCAGAGCGGCGGCATTCACCCTCGGCGATATTGGACGGAACGGAAACTCCGGCTCGACGAAGTTGAGAGCTCAAACCATAGCGTTCACTATCTGGGAAGGATGATGTTGCCTGATAAATTCTGATTGAAAGATCAAACGCTTTTTGCCATGCGACCAGTTTTTTGTAACTTTCAGTTGCCATAACTTTACTGCTTACTGCCTCCTGCTAACTGCTCACTTACATATGCCTCACAACAACCCTTCGCCAGTGCCCGAACGCGTGCGATGTAGGAAGCGCGTTCCGTCACGCCAATGACGCCGCGCGCATCCAGCAGGTTGAAAAGATGGCTGGCCTTGATGCATTGATCATAAGCCGGGAGCGGAAGATTATGGGCAAGTATCGCCATGCACTCTTTTTCGGCATCGTCGAAATGGCGCAAGAGCGTCTCGGTATTGGCATGCTCCAGATTATAAGCGGAAAATTGCTGCTCATTTTTGAGAAAGACATCGCCATATGTCAGCCCTGCGCCGTTATAATCCAGATCATAGACATTTTCGATGCCCTGAATATACATGGCCAGGCGCTCCAGCCCATAGGTGATTTCCCCGGAAACCGGGCGGCAGTCAAAGCCGCCAACCTGTTGAAAATAGGTGAATTGTGTAACTTCCATGCCATTGCACCACACCTCCCAGCCAAGCCCCCATGCGCCCAGCGTTGGGGATTCCCAATCATCCTCCACAAAGCGAATATCATTTTTCAGCGGGTCAATACCGATCTCTTTCAAACTGTCCAGATAGAGCTGCTGAATATTATCCGGTGAGGGTTTGAGAATGACCTGAAACTGGTAATAATGCTGAAGCCGGTTTGGATTTTCACCATAGCGACCATCTTTCGGGCGGCGGGAAGGCTGAACGTAAGCGGCTTTCCAATGTTCATCACCTAATGCGCGGAGCAGGGTTGCCGGGTGAAACGTGCCTGCACCAACTTCCATATCATAGGGTTGAAGCACCGCGCAGCCCTGCTTTGCCCAGAATTGCTGCAGGGTGAGGATGATTTCCTGAAAGGAGAGTGGTTTTGGCATATCAGCGTGATACCCCGTAACATTGCTTGACACAAATGGTGGATTGAAATGACATCATTTCCGTAGATTATTCATCTGCGTAGCGTGTTTCTTCGCGTTCATGCTCTTCTTGCGCGGCAATGGTCATCGTGGCAATCGGGCGGGCTTCAAGGCGCTTGAGGCCAATAGGATCGCCGGTGACTTCACAATAGCCGAATTCCCCGGTTTCGATGCGGCGCAGCGCCGCCTCAATTTTGTTGATAAGCTTGCGGTAGCGATCCCGTGTGCGGAGTTCCAGCGCCGTATCCGTTTCCACGGAGGCACGGTCGGTGATGTCGGATTCATTCCAGGTTTCTTCTTTGAGGTTTTTAAGTGTTTGTCCGGATTCTTCCAACAACTCCTGTTTCCAGCTAAGAAGTTTTTGACGAAAATACTCTAATTGATTTTCGTTCATATATTCTTCTTTTTCACTGGGCGCGTAATTTGCTTTTAAGGTTACGGCCATCATTTACTCTCCCTCTATGATAAAATGATTGCGATGAAATAGCGGCGCGTTATACCCGGAAAGCGTTGTGAAACCAAGTGCAAAATATCCGGATAGGCACTATGAATAATAAAGGCGGTGTATCATGAGTTTACGGCATATTACCGTGATTTACCCGAACGCCAGGGATGAGGCTGTTTGCAAAGCAATTGCGAATGCGGATGTGCAGGGGGACTGGGTGGTTTCCGCCGGGCGCGGTGTGAAAGAACGCAACATTGTGGCCGAAGCGGAGGCTTCCCAGTCTCTGGTGGATCGTCTGCAGGAGATATTGCAGAAGGAAGAACCGTTCCGGCTGTTGATCAATGCGGTGGAAGTATCCCTGCCGGAGCCGGAAATGGGTGAAGAGGAAAAGCAGGAAAAAAAGAAAAAGGCACAGCGCGTGATGCGTGAAGAGTTGCATAAGAAAGTGGCGGGAGGCGCTGTGTGTGATCGCTATTTTCTGCTGCTGGTGTTTTTCTCAACCATTGTGGCAGCCATCGGCATGATTGAGGATAATGTGGCGGTGTTGATTGGCGCGATGGTGATTGCGCCGTTTTTAGCGCCGAATCTGGCGCTTTCGCTTTCAGCCGCACTGGGGGATTATGCGTTAATGCGCCGGGCGGTGGTTACAAATCTTGCGGGAACAATGCTGGCGTTAGCGGTTTCAGCGGCGATTGGTTTTTTCTGGCGATTTGACGGCAGCCCGCATGAGCTGATGGCGCGTACGGAAGTTTATATCAGCGCGGTGTTTCTTGCGCTGGCCAGTGGCGGTGCGGCGGTGCTTTCCTTAACGCGGGGGCTTTCTTCCGTGATGGTGGGGGTGATGGTGGCGGTGGCGTTGCTGCCACCAATGGCCGCGACAGGAATTTTTCTGGGTAAAGGGATGCTGACGGAGGCCACCGGCGCGGCATTATTGCTGGCAACTAATGTGGTGTGCATTAATTTATCGGCAAAGCTGGTTTTTTTCTTCCAGGCGGTCAGCCCGCGCACCTGGTGGCAGAAGAAAAAGGCCAAGCGCAGCCTTGGCTGGTTTATCCTTGGCTGGGCGCTGGCATTGGCAGGGCTGGTATTTATCATTCTTAAAACCAGCAGCTCTGCTTATGCGGGATTTTATTAGTTCGTTTGCTTGTACTTTATGCAGTGAGTGGCTATGCTGCGCGCCATGATTCAGATTGAAGGAAACAAGCCCTTGCGGCTGGGCATTGCCGGATTGGGCACGGTGGGCGCAGCCACGTGCAAGGTGATTGCGGATAATCAGGATTTGCTCAGTGCGCGTGCCGGGCGTGCCATTGAGGTGGTGGCGGTTTCAGCGCGGGATAAATCAAAGGATCGTGGGGTTGATCTTTCCGGCGTTGATTTTTGCGATGATGCGCTGGCGCTGGCCAGGCACCCGGATGTGGATTGTGTGGTGGAGCTGATTGGCGGTGATGCGGGCGTGGCAAGGCAATTGGTGGAACAGGCCATTGCAAACGGCAAGCATGTGGTTTCCGCCAATAAGGCGCTGGTGGCAAAGCATGGTGCGGCACTATCCGCAGCGGCGGATACGGCCGGCGTGGCGTTTTTATTTGAGGCGGCGGTGGCAGGCGGCATCCCGATTTTAAAGACCATTCGTGAAGGGCTGGCGGCCAACCGCTTCACCCAGTTTGCCGGAATTCTGAACGGCACATGCAATTTTATTTTAACGGCGATGGAGCGCGAGGGCAGGGACTTTGACGATGTGCTGGCAGAAGCGCAGGAGCGTGGCTATGCCGAGACACCACCGGATCTGGATGTGGATGGCTGGGATGCGGCGCATAAATTGGCGATTGTAACCGGGCTTGCCTTTGGCGTTAAGCTGAAAATGGACGCAATGCATGTGGAAGGAATTCGCAGGATTGCGGCGCAGGATATGCAGTTTGCAGATGAATTTGGCTATCGCATCCGGCATCTTGGCATCACGAAACAAAGTGAGGCCGGGGTGATGCAAGCGGTTTATCCGGCTTTTGTGAAGCAGGATTCCGCCTTTGCCGGGGTGCAGCGCGTGCTCAATGCCACCTATGTTGAAGGCGATGCGATTGGCAGTTTATTTATGATGGGGCCGGGTGCAGGTGGCGCGGCCACAGCTTCTTCCGTGGTGATGGATGTGGTAGATCTGGCCGCCGGCCGCGCCGCGCCATCTTTCGGGGTGGCTTCAGAGAAGCTTAAGGAAGCGGCATTTCTGGATATGACTTCCCATAGCGGTGCTTATTATTTGCGCCTGCATGTGAAGGATGAAGATGGCGTGCTGGCGGATGTTACCGGCTTGCTGAGAGAGCATTCCATTGGGGTGGAGCGTGTGCTTCAGGACGCGGATGAGGCAACGCAAACGGCGCAGATTGCGTTGATTACGCATCTTGAGAAAGAGGTGGACATTCAGGCGGCGATTGCGGCATTGAATCAAGCAGATTATTCAATTAACGACGTGCACATGGTGCGCGTGGCAGCCATTTAAGGAGAAAGATGATGGTTAAATTTGGTGGTATCAGCGGTGAGCAATTGCGGCAATTTATTGAGAAAATTGAACGGTTGGAGCAGGAAAAGCGGGATATTACAGACAATATCAAAGACGTTTTTACCGATGCCAAAGGGCAGGGCTATGACGTGAAAATTATGCGTCAGCTGTTGAAGTTGCGCAAAATGGACGCCGATGACCGCGCCGAGCAGGAAGAGGTGCTGGATCTTTACAAGGCGGCGCTGGGGATGATCCCAAGCTTTGAGGCGCAACCGGCCGAAGAGCAGGAAGCGGCCTAGGGCATATTGCCATATTCTATGATCACGTGCTGCAAAGGCACTCTTCTGTTTGATGAAACTGGCTGCGCCATGCGCCATATTATGCATGCTATATATTAACAGGATTGTGCTGAAACGCAGCATTTGCGGCCTTTTTGATGTGAGTTATTAAGGTTATCTTAAGGATTATGCTGTTTAATGGTGGGTGAATGAAACAGGGAACTTCGGGAGAAGCTGAATGAGCTTTACGGACGCTATTAACAAAGAAAAATCAGGAAACCAGCGGGAATATTGGGAAATTTATTCCGACGCGGTGCTGAAGGATTTTCTGGATGAAGTGCGCGAGCAGGGTAAGAAGGATTATGGTGCCGTGGCGGCAGATATTGTGCAGCAATATTATGATAATGTTTCCGGTGGTATGACGCCGAAAAAGGCGTGGAAAGATGCGCGTGAACAAACTTTTAATGATTTCGATCAGGTTGATCTTAAGCATTTAAGACAGACCTTAAATAAGGTGAAGGCCACGGCCGGGCAGCTGATGCGTGCGGCGCGGAAGAATGCGCGCTCGCTGGCGATGGATGTGCAGGGTGATCTGGCAGCGGATGATAATACGATTAAGCCGACGGCGGAAGATTTTCGCTATGCCATTGGCAAGGCGGTGGGGCTGGTGAGCAGCCGGACGGCGCCGGGTGAGAATGTTTCCGCTGAAGAAAGGGTGAAAAAGCTGAAAGATGCAATTGGCTCTTTAGTGACAACATTTGCGATGACCAGCCACCCCACCAACCCGACTTCCAAGGAATTTACCAAGGCGATTGCCAATTATGAGCGCGGGATGGAGGCTGTTACGGAGGACGGAACGCCGGATGTAGCGGCGCGCAAAGCGGCGATGCAGGCACTGGTGACGGTGATGAATGACCCGAAAGTGAACCTTGTGGCGGCGAAGAAAACACCCGCTGATGAGATGGAAGAGCTGGAGAGCGTGATGGAATCCCTCTATGACGCGATTCCGCAGGTTTACCGTGATTTGAAAAATGCCATCCGCAGTGAAATGGAGCGGGTGCAGGATGAGGATGGCAAACGGGTTTATGATGAAGCGCAGATTCAAGAGGTGATTGAATCCATCCCGGCGCGGATGGTGGAAGCCAATGCCTGGTTTGTGGGTGATGGTGACGGCAACGCCAACCAAACGCCGGAAACATTGCGTGACGGCGTTGAGCGGCTGAAGAAGGGCATTGAACGGAAATATCAACAGACCATGGCGGTGATTAGTGACAAGATCCCTGATGGCTACATGGAAGCGGGCAACTTAAAGCAGGAATTAGCCAAAATTAAAGACGAAGTGATGCGGGGTGATTTGAGCAGTGTTGGTACGATCAACGGCATTGCAAATGATGTGCGGGCGGAAGGCTTTGAAGGGCTGGCGGGCGAGCTGGAGGATCTGGCAGTGCGGTTCAACGCATTTGGGGATTTTTATGCACGGTTTGAAGTGCGCCACAATGCGGAGGATCTGGCGCAGGTGCTGGCCGGCGTGGCTGCCAGCATGGTGGTGGATGATGCTAACGGACAAATGCAATCCGTACTCAAAGCCTATGAAAATTTTGCACAATATCTTGGCAATGATGATTTGAGCGAAAAGGTGCAGGAACAGAAGAATAAGGCAAAGGACGACTTATTCAATGCTGCTGCAGTTGTGCTAAAAAACAAATCGCCTGAGGTGATTGCGCAGGCTGTTTCAGACAATCTTGCGCGGGTTGGTAATGATGGAAACGATATCCATACAGGATTGCGGGAAGTTACGGCGCGTATTTTCGGCCGCCTGCAGGAGATGGGAAAGAACCCGAATGCGTTTGCGGATATGATTATTGCGGAGGCTTCCACGGCCACGGATGCCAAAATGGCGATGACGCTGCTGAAAGCGGCCGGCAATGAGATTCCTGCCAAAGATGGCAAGCGGGCACTGAACATTGTGCCGTTATTTGAAGACAGGGATGATTTGAAAGGTGCCGCCGGCGCCATGGCTGACATGCTGAAAGATAAAGATTTTATGCAGAATGTCAGAGAAAATGGCAGTTTGAATGTGATGATTGCGAAGAGTGATACAACCCGCCGGGCGGGCTCTTTTGCGATGGTGGAGCAATGGAAAACCGTGGGAATGGTTTCTTTGCTGAGCGCAACGAAGGAGATGGAGGGCATTCCGGTTTCGGTTTATCATGGCGGCGGAGACGCGCTGCAGCGCGGCGGTGGTAAAATCTCCGAAATTCCTTATGTGCAGGCAAAGGCCATTATGCGGATGTATGACCAGAAGGGTGATTTGCGGGAGCGTTATAAGGAAGAATTTGAGGAAAAAACCGGGCTGACGCTGGATAAAACGAATCTGGATAAACTTTATGCCAATGCAAAAGAATCCGTGGCGCGCTTCCGCACCACCATTCAGGGGCATCAGGTGGGTTTGAGCTTTAATGGCGCGGATGACGGCAAATCAACCATTCGTGGCTGGCTGGCGCAGATTTTAAACCAAACGCTGAAATTTACCGGCCTGTTCAAAGGCAATGAGGTACTTGAGAAGGGCGTGCAGGAGCGCATTGAGAAAGAAAATGGCTGGGATGGTTTATCCAAAGAAGAGCAGAAAACTAAGATTGAGGAATTCAAAGGTGAGATTGATAAACTAGAAGATAAAGTTTATGTACGGGAGGAAAAGGCCGCTGCGGTGGCGATGGATTTCTATCAGAATAAGGTGTTCTCCAACAAAGGTGCGCTGAATGCGGCATTGCGGGAGCTGAGTGACTTTGTGCCATCGGAGCTGATTTCACTGGGCAACGTGAGCTCACGCGGGGCTGTGCGTGGTGGGGACGCGGCGCAGGCTGCCGATGCGGCGAATGAGACTGAATGGACGGTGCAGAAGCTGGCCGATAATGTGAAGGATGATTTGTTCAAACAGCGCGCGATTGGCACGGATAAAACCTCCATCCATTCCGGCACGGGCTTCAGTGCAACAATGTCTGTTTCTGAAGGGCTGCTTTCCATAATGAATGACGGGAATACGACCAATTTCTTTGACGATGTGGTGAATAAAGAGGGTGGCTTTGAGCTGAGTGATGATAATATTAAAAAATTACGGGAACAGTTCAAATACAGCAAGGCCATGCGCGATTTGATGCGCAACCAGGCAAATTCCCTGATGAAGAAGGATTTTGGCCTGGCGTGGGATTTCCTGCTGGATGATAAGGATAAAAAAGACGGCGCTGCGCGGCCATTGCGTGGCTCAGAGGAATTTCAGGGTTTGCTGAAAATTTATGAGAAGATTTATAATGCCCCGGATGCCAAAGAGGCAAACGCTATTATGGATAGGATCAAAAGCGAAACAGAGGATGAAAAAATTATTGCCAAGGCGCAGCTGGCATTTTTGGAAGAGCAGAGCCACTTCATTGCCAAGGCCATCCACGCAGCGGTGATAAAAACAAAATTGCCGGATGTGGATGAAAGCAAGGGCGTGCCGGCACAAATGCAAGAAGAATGGAAGAATAACGGCATCAAAGTGGGGGAGATGTCCAAGCAGCAGAAGATTGACCAGATGCTGAAGGAGCCGATGCGTGAAATCTGGCCGCAAATGTATAAAGAATCCGAATTCAGGGATAATTTTGCCGCCACGGAAAAAGAAGAATCCGTGCGCGTGACGAAAGAGTTGAAAGCAGTGCTTGGGGATTATCGTGACCTGAAAAAGCTTGAGGCGGCATTGGAAAAAGCCGGCAAGCAGAATGCTTCGGTGGTGGATAAGAATGAAGCATTGCTGCAAAGATTGGTGCCGGACTTTGATGACAAGAAGCCAGAGGAACTCCGAGAAGCTGTGACGGCGGCGAAGTTAAAGGCCGGCAGCAAGCCCGTGGATGATAAACTGATTGAGGATGCGCGGGTGATTTACACCGCCAATGATGTGACGAATAACCCGATTTCCATGGGAACCAGCCTGACAAAGCAGGACCGTGATGCGGGTAATGTTGAGGCGAATGATGCTAAAAACAAGATTAATCAAGAAGCGATTGGCCGAGTTCAGGGGATTTTTACGGATATGGTAGAATATCTGGGGAAGCGCATTAGCGGCGTTGGCCGGGCAGGGATGAGTGCGGCTTAAGCGCCGGCCATTCTGCGGCGAAAGCTAACCTGCATTATGCTTCCATTAACGCGGCAACATCCAGGAAGGTGAAACGATCGCGCATGAAGCGCGCCATGGCGAAGGCGGTTTCGGCGCGTTCCTCACTCCAGCCGATTTCCTTGAACTTGGTGGGCAGGCCGGCGGCTTCAACGGTTTGCAATAACTGGTCATAGCCGATATGCATTTTTTCCAGCTGGCTGCGAATTTGCGGCCATTTTTCTTCTAAAATAGCGTTGACGGATGCCAGGCGCTCCTCCGTCATCATTTTTTTGGAAACTTCTTTCAGAATCTGCTGCCCATGACCGGCACCAAAATGTTTCAGGATCATCTCGTCAGTAATGAATTCCTTTTTAAGGCGAAGTTTTTCCTTGTTTAAGATTCGCTCCTGAAGGCGGCACATGGCAAGGGTGGTAACGGCGATGGCTTCGCCGTGTAAGGGGCCTTGAACACGCTCATTATTCGGGTCATGGTAATATTTCAAAGGCTTTCCGGGCTGGTGACGATCTTTCGCCATTTGCAGTTCCATGTAATGGGTCAGGATATGTTCCCCCTGACTGGCGGGAGCGCTGCTTTGTGAAATATACATGCCAATGCCGGAAAGCAGCAGATTATAGGTGAGGTCTTCCACGGCGTGGGTGTCACATTTGGCAATGGCCTCGGCTTGTTCATGGAGTTTTTCTTCGTGCGGTGTCAGCAAGCTGTAGGGGCCTTCAAGATATTCCGTACCAAGCAGCGCATGGGACAAATACCAGTCTTTCTGGGAAGTGGAGCGGCAGATCAAATCGCCAAAACCGCTTTGCACCAGACGCAGCGGCGCTTGCGCCATAATGGCGCTATCCATATAGACGGCATAGGGTAGGTGAGCGCTAAAAGATCTTTTCTTACCACTTTCAATGAGTGATGCCGTGGAGGAAACATAGCCGTTCATGGAGGGCGCCGTGCCGAAGAGGAGGTAGGGCTTTTTTTCCAGATAGGTGGTGTATTTGACGATGTCGTTTAACGTGCCGCTGCCAACGGCAATCACGGCATCGGAGTGGAAGGTTTTCTTCCGAAGTTCCTCAACATATTCCATGGTGGGCTCAACATCCGTTGGCAGCACCAATGACGTGAAGCTGATGACGCCGCGCAAGCTGTTTTCTAACTGGCGGGCAATTTCACGATGGCCGTTTCTATCACTTACAATGGCAACGGTGCTGCCGATGCTGAGGCTGTTGATAAGGCGTGCGGCATCTTTAATCAGGAAGGGGCGCACATAGGCACGATTGATTGGAATTTCGACGTGGGTTCCCGTATCCGGGCTGACCCATGTGCCGCGCACTAATCGCTCTAATATTTCATCAAAACCCATTGCCATAATTTCTCAGGATAACATCATTAGGTTGTATTGCACCTATTCTTAGCCATTATTAATAAAAACATCTGATTCTCTATTTGCACCGATGCACCATTGTGCCATTATGCCATTATGCCCGCCATGAAGTATTATCAAGCTATCTTTTTTATTCTAATGACGGCAGGTTTTTTTACCTCAACGGTAGCATCGGCGGATAGTAATTTTGCAGTCTGGCTTGAGGGGGTGCGTGTGGAGGCAAGGTCAAAAGGAATTTCCGAGCAGACGCTGAACGATGTTCTTTCCTCTATTTCACCGCAGAACAGAATTATCAAGCTGGATCGCAAACAGCCGGAGCGGGCAATTACCTTTAATGAATATCTTCCCAGAGTGGTAGACAAGGCGCGGATTCAAAAGGGGCAGGCGCTGATGAAAAAGCACGCTCAGATGCTGAGTAAGGTTGAAAAAGAATATGGCGTGCCGAAGGAAGTGATTGTGGCGCTGTGGGGCATTGAAACCAGTTATGGCAAAAATATGGGTGGTTTTTATGTGCCGGAGGCGCTGGCAACGCTGGCATATGATGGCCGGCGGAGCGAGTTCTTCCGTGGAGAGTTGTTGCAGGCTTTGGAAATTGTTAACCAGAAGCAAATTTCAGCCAGCAAGATGATGGGATCATGGGCGGGCGCGATGGGGCAAAGTCAGTTCATGCCCAGCAGCTATCTGAAATTTGCAGTAGATTATGATAAGGACGGCAAGAAAGATATCTGGAACAGCCTGCCGGATGTGTTTGCCTCCATTGCAAATTATCTGCATGAATCCGGCTGGCAGTTTGAGACCGGCATTTATGAACCCGCCAAGCTGATTGAAGGTTTTGAGATTGCTCTTGAAGAAGATAAAAAGCCGCGTTCACTCAATGAATGGCGTGAGAATGGTGCGTTCTTTAAGGAAGGCATGACGCCGGAGAGTGACACAAACATGCGCGTTGTGATTCCTGATCTGGATTTCTTTTCAGAAGAGATGGACGGCAGCTGGAAGCCATGGTTAGCGGATGATCACAATGCAAAAGCATATTTAGTTTATTCGAATTATGAGGTGCTGCTGGATTGGAACCGTTCTAACTATTTTGCGCTTTCAGTTGGTTATCTTGCGCGGCAATTAGAGATGAAGGCGGAGTGATGTTGCTTGTTTCCCGATTGATGGTGGCACTAACGCTGACGCTTTCTGCGTGCAACACGGCCTATAGTGGGGTGATTCCCATGTCCGGTATGACGGATAAGGAGCGGGCGTATAATCTGAAGTCTTACAAGGTGGGTAATGTCTATACCGTGCTTGGGCAGCGTTATACGCCGAAAGAAAATTGGCGCTATTCGGAAGTGGGGCAGGCTTCATGGTATGGCCCCAATTTTCACCGAAAACCCACGGCAAATGGTGAGAAATTTAACAAGCACTCCTTCACCGCAGCGCACCGCACGCTGCCCATGCCAAGCATTGTGAAGGTAACCAATCTGGAAAATGGTAAGCAGGTGAAGGTGCGCGTGAATGACCGTGGCCCATTTGCGAAGAACCGTATCATTGATTTATCCAAGGCGGCGGCCGATAAAATTGGCATGATTGATCAGGGAACGGCGCGGGTGCGGGTTGAAGTGGATTTAGAAGCCACTGCCGCGCTCTTTTACCCGGCCGGTCAAGCGCGTGAAGCATGGATAATGGCGCGGAAAGCCCATGGTCAGCAGCCTTATTTAACGGCATACAAGGAAAAGGATTCATTCCTGAAAAGAAAGAAACCTTCAGGGCTGGCGATTCAGTTTGGAGCATTCCTGAATAAGGATAATGCTTTGAAACATGCCAGAGATGTGGCGATGCATGTACCATCGGAGGTGGAAGAAGTAATATCCGGCGGCGGTGCCTATTACCGCGTTTATGGTGGCCGGTATAATGACGAGGAGCAGGCGGAAGCCATGCTGGAAACAATTAAAGAACAGGGTTTTGATAATGCAATTTTGGTGGAGCGTTAGATATATGGCGTTAAATATGGGTTTAAGAGGTGTAATTTCTTTTCTGGTCATGGGTTTGTTGTGTTTGGCAACTCCGGTGCTGGCATTTCAGAGCGACGCTAAATTTGCGTATTTGTATGATATGTCAACGGATACGACATTATATGAGAAGAATGGCTATACCCAGATGGGGCCTTCTTCCATGACCAAGCTGATGACGGCCTATATTCTGTTTGATGAGTTAAAGAAGGGTAATGTTACGCTTGATACGACCTTTCCTGTGAGTGAAAAAGCATGGCGCAAAGGTGGCTCAAAAATGTTCGTGCGGGTGGGAGATCGCGTGCGGGTGGAAGATTTACTGCGGGGCATTATTGTGGTTTCCGGGAATGATGCGTGCATTGTTGTGGCCGAGGCATTGGCAGGAAGTGAAGAGGCGTTTGCCGTGTTAATGAATGATTATGCCAAGCGTCTTGATTTAAAAGATTCTCACTTTAAAAACGCCACCGGCTGGCCGGATGAGGAGCATTTGATGTCTTCGCATGATCTGGCCTTGCTTGCCTCGCATATTATTACAGATTTCCCGGAATATTACCCATATTATTCCGAAAAGGAATTCACACATAACGGAGTGACACAGCCAAACCGAAACCGTCTTTTATGGCGTGAGGCCAGCGGTGTGGATGGTTTGAAAACGGGGCATACGGAAGAGAATGGTTATGGCATTACGGTTTCCGGAAAGATGGGAGAGCGGCGCTTAGTGGCGGTTGTTAACGGACTTTCTTCCGAAGCTGCGCGCATTCAGGCCGCCGCGGAGTTGATGGGTTATGGCTTTCGTGCCTTTGAAAAAGTGCGTTTCTATCAGCCCGGTGAAGAGGTGGTGCAGGCGGATGTTTGGATGGGAAGTGAAGCCACGGTGCCGCTGGGGTTGGAAAATGCATTTGAAATCAGCCTGCCTAAAACCGGGCGTGAGCGTTATAGCCTTGAGGTAAATTATCAGGCTCCATGGCCAGCCCCGATCCAAAAAGGGCAGCATATTGCCAATCTGGTGCTGAAAGATGGAGAGAAAACATTGCGTGAAGTGAAGCTGGTGGCACTGCAGGATGTGGAGGAATTATCGCTGATTCCACGTTTGTTATTTAACCTGAAGCATCGCTTTGGTTTTAATTGAGCAATCATATCTAATCGTGATGTTTATTAGTTTTGAGGGAATTGACGGTAGCGGAAAATCGACGCAGGTGGCGCTGGCGGCGGATGCTCTGCGCCGCGCCGGGCACGATGTTGTGGTCACGAAGGAGCCCAAAGGGGAAATTCGGACATTGCTGGTGGAGGGCGGCGCGGATCGGTGGTCTCCTCTATCGGAATTGCTGCTGCATTATGCGGCGCGCCAGGAACATTTGCTGCATGAAGTGCGCCCGGCCTTGGCGCGCGGGGCGGTGGTTTTATGTGATCGTTTTGTGGATTCAACCATTGCCTATCAATGTGGCGGGCATGGGCTGAATGCCGAAGCGCTTGTGGAAAACCTGAAGCTGGAAATTATCGGTGAAACAATGCCGGAACTGACTATTTTATGTGATGTTGGGGTGGAAGAAGCGCTGGCGCGGGCAGGCAAAAGGCCGGGCAATGAAACGCGCTATGAGGGCTTTGGTGTGGAATATATGCAGCGTGTGCGTGAGCGTTTTTTGCAGTTGGCGGCTGCAGACCCGGCGCGGATAAGAAAAGTTGATGCCGGGCAAGCGGTGAATATGGTGCATGCGGCGGTAATTGCGGTGATGAACCAGTCATATGGTCTTCAACTTTCAGGCAATAAAAATGACTAAGCTTCCGCAGGAGAATCACCAGCTCTTTGGTCACGAAGCAGTTGAAAAACAACTGGCCGGATGGTGGCATGAAGGGGTGATGCCGCACGCTCTTTTGCTGGCCGGGCCGGAAGGGATTGGTAAGGCAACTTTGGCCTATCGTTTGGTGCGGACGGTGTTAAGCGGGCATGGCGCTGCCGGAGAGGAGGATGCATCCATGGGGCTGTTTGGCGATGCATTGCCTCAAACATTGCCGGAACATTTAGAGATTGACGATGCAATGCTTTTTCAGGCCGTGGCCACCGCTGCGCACCCAAACCTTAAAATTATCAATGCTACCTCACAGGATGAGGACGGAAAAATGGTTGCTAGCTCACAAATTCGCGTGTGGCAGATTCGTGATTTGAATGCATTATTCAGCCAAACTTCAGGACAAGAGGGGTGGCGCGTGGTGGTGATTGATGCCGCGGAAGATATGAACCGTAATGCCGCCAATGCGTTGCTGAAGCTGCTGGAAGAACCGCCGGTGCAGACATTATTTATCCTGATTAGTCATGAGCCCGGAAGCTTGCTTCCAACCATTATATCACGCTGCCGGATGGTCAAGATGCTGCCACTTGGGCAGCAGGCATTAAGGCATGCGGTGCAGGCTGAATGTGGTGATGAGGCAGTGAGTGATGAGGCAATGCGTTGTGCAATGATGCTTTCAGACGGTGCGCCCGGGCGGGCAATTACATGGTTTCATCAGGGAATTCATGAGCTTTTCGATGAGGTGAGTGCCGCCCTTGCCGCCGGGCATCACGACGAACAGGTGCTGTTTAAATTGGCAGAGTCTTTTGCCAGAAAGCAAGATAATGAGCGGTGGAATAATTTTCTTGGCATCGCAGAATTTCTACTGCGCCATTTGGCTTCCTACCATGCCGGGGTGGCGCTGCCGGAAGAGGTTGCGGCTGAAAATTTATTTAAACATCGTGTGGATTCACGCCATATTGTGCCCTGTTGTTCGCTTTATGAGCAGGTGCTGAAGCTTGGTCGGCAGGTAGAGGGTTTATATTTAGACCGCAAGAGTGCCGGGCTTGAATTGTTACTGACATGGCGCAGTAATCTTATACTAGGTCGTGTGGACAATTAATTTAGCGTTTTGTTGCTGGCCTAAATTAAATGTCCACAAGCCCTAATAGAGCAGGGCTTAATATGCGCCGCTGCGCGCCACCAGCGTGCGGAAAGTTTTAATGACAATAACAATGTCATGCCAGAGCGACCAGTTGCGGACATACCAGCTATCAAGCAGAACACGCTGCCCATAGCTGACATCACTGCGTCCGCTGGCCTGCCACAGCCCGGTGATACCCGGCCGCACGGCGGCATAATAGCGCCAATGATTGCCATAATATTTCTTTTCTGATTCCGTGATAGGGCGCGGGCCAACCAGACTCATATCGCCACGCAAAACATTCCAAAGCTGAGGAAGCTCATCAATGCTGGTTTTACGAATGAAATGACCAATTGGCGTAACGCGTGGATCATCCTTAAGCTTATGGGTTTTTTGCCATTCTAACTTTGCGGTGGCGTCTTCTTTTAGAAGCTTGTCCAAACGCTCTTTGGCATCCGGGTACATGCTGGAGAACTTCCAGCATTTGAAGGGTTTTTCATTGCGTCCGATGCGTGTATGGCCAAAGTAAACCGCGCTTTTGGTGCGTTTGATTAGGATTGCGACGATTGCAAAAACCGGCAGCAGCAGCAGCAAGCCAATGGAAGCGCCCACAACATCCATGCCACGCTTTAAGATTTTTCCAAGCGGCGAGTGAATCACATCTCTGGGGCGCAGCAAGGCCGTATCAAAACCAAAGAAAGTGTGTGATTCCATGCTAAAAAGTGATTCCCGTTTTACCGGAGGAACGATAGCAAACTCAGCGCGGGTTTCCTGCAGCAATTGAGTGAGCCTGTCGCGCTCAATGCCACGAAAAGGATCAAGTGAAACGATATAGAATTGTTCAGGATGCTGCTGGATATAATCCAGATAGTCGCCATTAACTTCAATGATATGAACATCTTTGAACATGGTTGGCAGTAATGTTTTATCAACATTGGTTTTTTCATCATCTTTTAGCAAGACGGTGTGAATTTCAAAGCCGGGAAATTTATCTGAAGCAACGGTCAGCAAAATATCGGCAAGATTTTGACTGTCTCCCAGCAAGACGGTGGGAGTGGGCCAGGTTTTAAGGCAAATGCACAAACTCCGTGCCAGTTGCCGTGCTATGAGCAGGCTAAAAAACAATATTGGCCACACCATGATGAAGGACAGGCCAAAATTCTGTGTGAAGAGATAGAGAACGAAGCCGTGAAGAATAATCATCCCGGCGCAGATATTGGCCAGATGCTGTACCTGACTCCACCATGGCATACGGATGCGATAATGGCCACGGTTGTAACATAGAAAAAGGGTGATAAGGCAGAGTGCGCCATAACATTTCAGCAGCAGCGATGCCTGTGAATCATGGATTGGAAAAGACTGATTTGTAACGGTAACAAACAACGCCCATCCAAGCACCATGGCCAGAATATCGAACCCTAAAATAATTAGCCCGGTCAGTGGTCTAATCATGCTGTCTCCCTTTAAAGGAATAGCGTAACAGAAATATATTAACCTATGATTAAGAAGTGACTAAAAAGTGTGATAGGTACTGTTTCTTTCGTCAGGGGCTAAAAATTGCCTCTTTTCTTGTTTAACCGTGGGCGGCGGATGGGTGCAATGGGTGGTGGAACCTCACCGGGTGCGATCATTTTACCAAAATCGAAATTGTATGCCCGCATACCAATTTCTGAAAGGTCGCCGCCCTGCAATTCATGTGTCCAATGCAGGCGGATGCCGATGGTGTATTTTAATAATGCCCACGCCGCAACGCTGGCAACGATAACGAACACGCCAATGGAGATAATACCAATGATCTGGGTGATAATATCAGCTTCCGGGTTTGTAAAAACAACGGCAAGAGTACCCCAGATGCCGCAGACAAGGTGCACCGGAATGGCACCCACCACATCATCAATGCGCAAATAATCAAGAAATTTAGTGGCTGCCATCATCAAGCCACCACCGGCCGCGCCAATAATCGCGGCTTCGCCGATGCTGGGTGTGGCAGGCTCTGCCGTGATGCTCACTAAACCGGCCAATGCGCCATTAAGAACAAGCGGTAAATCCAGGCGCCCATAAATAAGCTGTGAAAGAACCAGCACGCCGATAACACCGCCCGCTGCGGCGGCGTTGGTGTTGGCAAAAATATTGGAAACCGCAATGGCATCTGCCGTGCTGCCGAAGGCCAGCTGTGAACCGCCATTAAAGCCAAACCATCCCAGCCACAGAATGAAAGTGCCCAAGGTGGCCTGAGGCAGGGAAGAGCCGGGCAATGGCGTTGCCTCGCCTTCTTTATTGAAACGCCCGCGCCGTGCGCCGAGGAATAATGCCCCGACCAACGCCGCCCAGCCACCAACCGCATGCACCATGGTGGAGCCGGCAAAATCCAGAAAGCCTTTTTCAGAAAGCCAGCCACTTCCCCAATGCCAGCTGCCGGTGATGGGATAAATGATGCCGGTGAGTAATATTGTGAAGATTAAAAACGGCCAGATTTTAATACGCTCCGCCAGCGTTCCGGAAACAATGGATGCTGCGGTCGCCACAAAAACCATCTGGAAAAACCAATCTGACGTGGTGGCATAACCCAGCGAATAATCCCCTTTGGCAATGGCTTCATCATGCGGCGCCCAGGGGGCGAATGTGCCGAAAAAGCCGCCATCAACATCCTGATACATCAGGTTATATCCCACCAGATAAAACATCAACCCGGCGACGGAATAAAGGGAAATATTTTTGGTAAGGATCACGGCAACGGATTTGCTGCGCACCATGCCGGCTTCCAGCAAGGTGAAGCCGGCGGCCATAAACATCACCAGAACACTGCAAAAAAGAAAGAGTAAGGTGTTAAAGAGGAATGTCACCTCTTCGGCCATCATATGCGTTGATGGTGTGTCTTCGGTTAGCGCATAGGCCAGCTGCGGCACAAAAGCCAGAGCGGGTAAAACAACAAACAACCAATGCCGATAGATCATTCCCGTGCGTCTCCTCGTCGGTTAGCATTTATGCCAACAGGCCACCATCATGCAATAAAAAGGGAGGCAACTGCCTCCCTTTTTATTAGAGCCTTAAGCCGCTTTCAGGCTGGCCTTTTTGCGTGGCCATTTGTTGAAAGTCATTACTTTTTCATCAATGCCACACACGGAAGCAGCAATCCGCGCTGCAACCAGATAAGGATCTGAATTTGCGCCCGGGCGACGATCCTCAAAATAACCATAGCCTTTCAGCGCCACACCCTGAGGAATGCGGATGGAAGAGCCACGATCCGCCGTGCCTGATCTGAAAGTGTTGATGTCGCATGTTTCATGATGCCCGGTTAGGCGATCTGCCAGACCATGACCATAAAGTGCAATATGCTCCGCATGTTTTGGTTCCAGCGCTTTGATGCAATCTTCAATGGCTTTCATACCTTTTTTAGGATCACGCGTTTCGCTCGTGGAGAAGTTTGTGTGCATGCCTGCGCCATTCCAGTCGCCCTTCACCGGCTTGTTATCCAGCGTGGCGCGGATGCCATAATCTTCACCCACGCGGTAAAGCAACCAGCGTGCCAACCAGGTGTGATCGGAGATAGTGAGCAGATCCGCTTTTTCACCATCAATACCGCGATAGCCAATCTGGAATTCCCACTGACCTGGCATCACTTCCGCGTTGAGGCCATAATACATTAATTCAGCGTCAAGACAGGCAGCCGCGTGATCTTCTGCGATTTCACGGCCATAAATTTCTTCCGCACCCACGCCGCAATAATACGGACCCTGAGGGCCAGGATAGCCATTATCCGGCCAGCCAAGCGGGCGGCGGCCATCAAAAAGTGTGTATTCCTGCTCAAAGCCGATCCATGGATCATGCTTGGCAGCACCAGCATCCAGCACTGCGCGAAGCTGTGCGCGTGAATTGGATTCATGCGGTGTGCCGTCCGGATTGTTCACTTCACACATGACAAGATAGTTACCCTCGCCACGGATAGGGTCTTTTACAAAATTGACTGGTTTGAGGATACAGTCTGAGTCACCACCCTGTGCTTGATTGGTGGAAGAGCCGTCAAAGCTCCACTCTTCAAAATCTTCAATTTTTGGTTCACCTTTAAACTGACAAACTTTTGCCTTTGAGCGTAAACATCTGGTGGGCACGGCGCCATCAAGCCAGATATATTCAGCCAAGTGGATCTGCGACATAGAAAATTCCTTCATTTTTAATTTTTTTTTTCGCGTTACGCGTCCCTTAAAAACGCCCAACGTGTCAGTTATAGCAATGCAATTAGAAAATTCAAGCGCTCTTCGCAGTGCAGCAAAAAAGCTTTCAGAGTGAAGAAGGTTCTTTAAGGATGTGAGGCGGGTGGAGAAAATGCCGCTAGGATTTTAGCTTTTCTTCTTTGAAATCCACATGCTTGCGAATGACAGGGTCATATTTGCGGAATGCGAGCTTTTCAGGCTGTTTACGTGGATTGCGGCGCTTTACAAAATAGAAGCCCGTGCCAGCCGTGCTGACCAGTTTAACCAGAATTGTATTTTTCTTTGCCATGGTTGTAACCTCGCTAAATGAACGGCGGAAAATAACGGTTTTTGTGTGTCTGTCAACGGTAAAGATGATTGCTGACATTTTATCCAAAATACATCATAGCAGAACTATGACAAAACGGGCGTTACGTTGCTTCATCATTGCCGGAGAAGAATCCGGTGATGCATTGGGCGGAAAGTTGCTGCATGCGTTGCAGAAAGATGGGGCGGTGGAACTTGCCGGTATTGGCGGCAATGCCATGCAGGAACAGGGGTTGGAAAGCCTGTTTCCGATGGAAGAGCTGTCCTTGCTGGGTTATGCCGAGATTTTGCCGCATATTCCTCAGCTATTGCGGCGGATTTCTGAAACGGTGGAAGCGATTATGGCGTTTGCGCCGGATGTGGTGGTGACAATTGATGCGCCGGCTTTTACCCTGCGTGTGCTGAGGAAGCTGGCAAAGCGCCTGCCGCCGGAGCGCCTGCCGAAGCGGGTGCATATGGTGGCGCCGTCCGTGTGGGCGTATAAGCCGAAGCGCGCTAAGCGCCTTGCGCCGCTGGTGGATCATTTGCTGGCGCTGCTGCCATTTGAGCCGCCTTATTTTCAAAAAGAGGGGATTCCAACCAGTTTTATCGGCCACCCGGTGGTGGAGGATGGCTGGGGAGAAGGGAGTGCCACGATGTTTAGAGAGACTTATGATGTTCAGGGGCAGGTGAGGCTTCTGGCAATGATGCCCGGAAGCCGAAGCCGGGAGCTGAAGAGGCATTTACCCGTGTTTCAGGCCGTGGTCAGCCGTCTGGCGGCCGAAATTCCAATGCTTGAAGTTGTTATGCCGGTGACGGTGCGCCATGAAGAGGCGTTGCGTGCAGCGGTGGCAAAGTGGCCGGTGAAGGTACATTTGGTGCAAGGGGCGGGCGCAAAAAAGGACGCGCTGGCCGCCAGTGATGCGGCTTTGGTGAAATCCGGCACCTCAACATTGCAGGTGGCGCTGGCCGGCGTGCCGATGGTGGTGGCCTACCGTTTGCATATGATTTCGGCCTGGTTGCTGCGGCGCATGATTAAGATTGATACGGTCACTATTTTAAATGTGATTGCCGGGCGGCATATTATTCCTGAATGCCTGCAGGAAAACTGCACCAGTGATGTGATTTGCCGCCATTTAAAGCCACTATTGCTGAAAGAAGAAGCGCGGCGCGAACAGCTTGACGCGGTGCATCAGGCGCTTGTGGCGATGGGTGCGGAAGGGAAGAAGACGCCAAGTCAGCGTGCGGCGGCGGTGATTTGGGATTTATGCCCGGATAAGGTGAACGCAGAAAAGGCATAAAAAAAGCTCCCGGAGGAGCTTTTTTTATCAGGCGAGCCAATGTTATTGACTAGCTGTTTTCACGCGAATTTTTAACAATGGCATTCAACTGGTCATAACCCACTGCGCCACGAATAAATTCACCATTAATGATGAAGGCCGGTGTGCCGCGAACGCCAACTGCCTGACCCAGCATAATGTTTTTCTGGAGACGTTCCTGAACTTTGGCAGATTCCATCTCTTTCTTCAGTGCTTCTTTATCAATGCCCTGCTTTTCTGCCAGCGCAAAGAGTTGATCATCGTTACGCGGCGTGCGGAGCAGCATTTCCGTGTGGAAAGCCAGCCACTTATCCGGGTTGAGATAATAAGCCGCCACGGCTGCTTTTGCATTCACCACGGAGCGCTCACCCAGAATTGGCATGTCTTTATGGATAAAGCGTACATCATCATTTTCCTCAAGAATGCGTGCAACATCCGGCATCACGCGCTTGCAGAAGCCGCAATTATAATCGGAAAACATGACAATATTGACATTGGCATCCTTGCTGCCGGACTGCGGAGTGGTGGCGTCATTAACCAGTTCATCAGAGCGCTCCTTGATGGTCTTTTCCGAATCTTCAGCAGCCTTGGCTTCCTGGCGGCGTTGTGCTTCGGAGAATGCTTCAACGATCACTTCCGGATTGTCCGTTAAGAAGGTGGCAATTACTTTTTCAACTTCTTCTTTATTGATGGCACCTTCGCCGGATTTTCCGACCACCATGGTGACGGCCGATGTTGCTACGATAGCCAAAACAACCACGAGCAGCGTTAGAATGCGATTGGACATATTTCCCTCCAAAATTAACTTAATTTTAACTAAATTAGATCTTTCCGATCATACTGTCAAGAGTGTTAGCAGGTTTAGGAGGCGGGTCAATGGAATTAACGGCGTGATATGAAGAAAAATTAGTCGCGGTTTTTTTCAATGAAAGTTTTAAGATTAGCGATGCGCTGTTTGAGGTTGTCATCGGCGCTATCCTGATGTTCTTCAGCTTGCTGAATGAAGCCCTCCGCCTCCTCCCATTTTTCCATGCGTGCAGAGGCTTCGGCAAAGGCATGATAGGATGCGGAGAGCTGCCCCAGGCGGCCAAGTGCAACGCCTTTCTGCCGCCATGCGGCGACATTATCTGGTTCTAATATCAGTGCTTTACTGAGTGATTTTAAAGCTTCTTCATAAGAAGATGGCTGTTCCTGAGCAATGAAAGCATTGGCCAGGAGCAGGTGGAGTAAAGCCTGATTGCCTTCCAGATTAATGGCTTTCCGGTAGGCGCTTATCGCCGCATCTAACTTGCCTTGCTCATGCTGCATCTGGCCATAGAGTTCGTAAAGGTAGGGGTTGGATGGTGCGGCGCTTATTAACCGGCGCACGGTTGTCAGTGCCGGCGCAAAATCTGCATTGCGGTGGTGGCGGATGGCTTCCTCCAGCGCATATTCATCCGATGTGGAATCAAACGGAGAACCATCGGATGAGTCACGTAAAAAGCCCCGGAATTTTGCAACAATTTGTGCCCATTCCTGTTGCGTCTGTTGGTTCATCGCTTTGGTTGGGTTATCCGCAAGGGCGGATTCCAGATGGCTGATACGCTGTTGTGAAATGGGGTGGGTGAGGGCGTATTGGTCAATATCTTTGACGAATTGCCGTTGGCGGCGCTCTAATTCTTTGAGGAGGTCAATCAACCCATTGAGCGGGATATTAGATTGTTTTAACAGGCGGATGGCGGCCTGATCGGCGGCCTCTTCATGGCTGCGTGAATGACTAAGAAAGCCACGCTCTGCGGCATGTTTGCTGCCTTGCATGATGGCGGCAGCAGATTCCGCCGGCGCACCTGCGGCAACGGAAGCGATGCCCAGCACCGTTCCCAGCGCAATTTTCAGGCCGGCATCTTTCATTTCCCCGCGTTTTTGAACGACATGGCCGCCGATAATGTGGCCAACCTCATGCGCGATAACACCCAGCACAAGCGCCGGGTTGGTGCTGTGCATGATAAGGCCGGAATGGATGAAAACGGTTTGCCCACCCGCGACAAAGGCGTTCAGGCTGTCATCCTGAATAATGACAATGCGGACATTGGAGGGGGACAATCCCGCTGCGGTGAAAATGGAAGCGGCGTAGCGATCCAGAAAATCCTCTGTTTCAGCATCGCGGAT
>JAUIEX010000070.1 GCA_030429725.1 Alphaproteobacteria bacterium | reverse complement strand
CAATGGGTTAGAGAGCAAATTGGCCCCATTGCCAGCCCGGAAATGATCCAGTTTTCGCCGGCACTTCCCAAAACGCGCAGCGGGAAAATCATGCGGCGTATCCTGCGGAAAATCGCGGCAGGTGACGTGAAAAACAATGCGGATTATGCCAAGCTGGGGGATATTTCCACCCTGCTCAACCCCGAAGCGGTGGATGATCTGGTCGCGGGCGCCACCGGAGGCGGGCAGTGAGCCAAACCACCCTCACTTTTTCCCCGCAATTCATGGCGCTGATCCTGCAGCTCACCAGCGTTCTGGTGCTGACGGTTTCCGCCGCCACGGCAGTGCGCTTCTTCCGCTGGAACCGCCAATGGCACAAAGCCAATGTTTCCATCTACATCGAACAGCAGATGGAACGACCAGGAAACTGGTATCTGACCGTCTCCAATGTCGGTAAAATTACCGCACATGATCTGCAATTTACCGTTTCACCGGATGTAAAACTGCCCGGCGGCATCGGCAAGGCCGAAGGCTGCATGCTCTCCTCCTATGCCATGATGCGCGGCCTGCGCTATCTGCCACCAGGGGCAGAACGGCGCACTCTGCTCATCAAAAAGAACCTGCAGGAAATCCCGAAGGATCAGCGCATCACCACCATCACCATCGCTTACCGTGATCGCTTCAAACGCGCATTCACCTATGAGTACATCATTGATCTCAATGAGATCGAAGATATTCATATTGCCTGAAAAAATCTCAGCTCGTCCTTCAATCAGGCGCGTAAAATCACTCCATTCTCCTGAAAATCAGGCGCAGCGGCTTTCAGGAAAAGTGGCACTAACGTTGCCGGGTCAGGGTTTTTGGAGGGGTCTTCTCCCGGCACTGCCTTCTTCCGCATCGCCGTATTCGCCACGCCGGGATCGATCAGATTTACCCGCATATTGCTATTGGCCTGCTCATGGGCATATGTAAGGAACATTGCTTCCAGCGCAGCTTTGCTTACCGCATAAGCCCCCCAGAATGGTGGAAATCCTTGTGTTACACCGGAAGTAACACCCAGCACACGCGGCGCGTCCGATTGTTTAAGCAGCGGCTCACAGGCTCGCAATAATCGGTGATTAGCCGTCACATTCACCTGCATCACTTCATTCCAGATTTTATCCGTAAAATGCGCCATCGGGCGCAAATCACCCAGCACCCCAGCATTCGCCACTAAAAGATCCAGCTTGCCAAAACGCTCCGCCAGATGCACTGCCAACTGGTCAATCTGGCCATTATCTTTCAAATCCATCGGCACTAAAACCGCCGGAGCATGCCCCGCAGCCTGAATGGCATCATCCACTTCTTCCAGTCCGCCAACCGTCCGCGCCACCAGCACCAACTGCGCCCCGGCATCCGCAAAGCCTCTGGCAATCGCAGCGCCAATCCCCCGCGAAGCGCCCGTCACCAGCGCCACGCGACCTTTCAGACTCAACTCACTCACGCGGCATTACTGGTGTGGGCACCAGCATTGGTTTGAGGAGCATCTTCCAGCCCGGCGCGCAAAGAAGCATCCGTCAGTGGGATCGGATATTCTCCGGTAAAACAGGCATCGCAATATTGCGGCTGGTCATTATTACGCCCTTTCATTTCACCCACGGCGCGATACATGCCGTTAATGCTCAGATAAGCCAGGCTATCCACGCCAATCATCTGCTCAATTTCTTTCACGCTCATCTTCGCCGCCAGCAATTTATCCCGGCTTGGTGTATCCACACCATAAAAACAGGAATGAGTCGTTGGCGGGCAGGAAATCCGCATATGCACCTCTTTCGCGCCGGCTGCGCGAATCATGGCAACAATTTTCTTCGATGTGGTGCCGCGCACAATGGAATCATCCACCAGCAGCACCCGCTGCCCCTCAATCACCGAACGGTTGGCATTATGCTTCAGCTTCACGCCCAGATGGCGAATCTGATCCGTCGGCTCAATAAAGGTGCGCCCCACATAATGGTTGCGGATAATGCCCAGCTCCATCGCCACACCGGAAGCCTCACTATAGCCCAGTGCCGCCGGCACGCCGGAATCCGGAATCGGTACAATAATATCCACATCCACCGGATTTTCTTCCGCCAGAATGCGCCCCATATTTTTTCGGGTTTCATACACATCTTTCTCCGAGAAAAAACTATCCGGCCGGGAAAAATAGACATATTCAAACACACAGAATTTGCTGGGCTTTTCTTCAAACGGGTGTGAAGAGCGCAGCTCCTGCCCGCGAATCGTCACCATCTCACCCGGCTCAATATCACGCATATAATCCGCGCCGATAATATCCAGCGCGCAGCTTTCCGAGGTCAGAATAAACGCACCGTCCAGCTTGCCCAGCACCAGCGGCCGCACGCCATAAGGGTCACGCACCCCGTAAAGCGTCTCTTTATCCAGCACCACCAGTGAATAACCACCTTCAACCTGCTTTAGCGCATCAATCAACGCTTTTTCCGTTTCCTGCTCTTTGCTGATTGCCAGCAAATGCACCATCACCTCGGAATCCATGGTGGTGCGGAAAATACAGCCCTGCGCCACCAATGCTTTCTTTAATGTTTCCGCATTGGTTAAATTACCGTTATGCGCCAACGCCACATGGCCATATTTTAGTTCAGCAAATAAAGGCTGCACATTTTGAATCTGCTTATCACCACCTGATGTTGAGTAGCGGTTATGCCCAATGGCACTCCCCCCTTTCAATTGGCTAACAACTGATTCAGCACCAAAATTATCCCCCACTTTGCCGTAAGCAAAATGGTGATGAAATTTTGCCTCTTGCCCGTCCTTGGCGCGTTCTAAAGAAACGATCCCTGCCGCTTCCTGCCCACGATGCTGCAAAGCATGCAGGCCAAGCACCGTATGCGCGGCGGCGTCCACATGCCCGGCAATACCAAAAACTCCGCATTCTTCATGCAGCTTGTCACCCGGAAACGGGTGCGGCTGAAAGGGATACTGCTCAAGCTTCTGCTGCCACCATGCTGTCATGCGCCCGCTATAGCGCACTTTTCACCTCAAGTCACTAGACACTGTTGTCATAAATCATACACATCCCGGCGATGGCCGATTGAAACAACCGAAACCATCTTAACGGCATGATCACACTGATATAACACGCGGTAATCGCCCACCCTCAAACTTCGCAGATGATGCAGACTATGGCGCAGCGGCTTGCCGAAACGCAAAGGATCAATCATCAATTTGTTTTCAATCACTTTCCTGATACGCTGTTTCACCGCATGGTCAAGGCGTGGAATATCATCACATAGCACGGTTTCGGCATAACGAACTTTCCACATCAATCTTGCCAGATATCAGCATGATCCACCCACGCATCCGCTTCGGAAAAACGTGCATCACCATGCCGGGAAAGCACAATATCCTCATGCAGCTCCAGCGCCTCGCGAATCAGTTCCGCTGCCGTTGCAGAAACGGAGCGTTCACTCCGCGCCGCCAGATTTGCAAGCAAACCATTTGTCTTCGCATCAAGCATCACCTGAATTCTTGGGTTTTCCGTTGGCATCACACACTCCTTGTCATCGCTTCAGTGTACCACTTTTTATACACCAAAGCAATATGCCCTCTATCTAGACACTGTTGGCTAAACCGCGAAACTATTACCACACCCGCAGGAAGCGGAGGCATTTGGGTTTTTC